>CAYILU010000101.1:0-6015 GCA_964364235.1 uncultured bacterium
CAAACCGGCCGGGAGGGGGTTGACCCCTTCCGGCCGTTTCCGTGGGGCTGAGCTTTACCGCACCAGGTCCCTCGCGGCCTCCCCGGCGATTTCGAGCATCGCTTGCGGGTCCGCGGAACTTGAGGTTTTTTGAACCGCCTTCAGGACCTTCGCGGTTTCGACCTCCACGAGGCGCAGGTCGATCCGCACGGCCCCGCCGAAGACCTGGTACCCGCCGAACACCATCAGGCGGGCCCCCGAGATTCGACCGAGCGAAAGCAGGGTCGCCTCGTCCGCAAGGCTGGACGTCCCCAGGCGCAGCTCTTCCAGGGCCAGGAGCAGCCGTTGTCTCTCGACCACGGCGCGGTCCTCCCGTTTCCGGAGGACCTCGATGATTTGTGCCGACAGGAACTCCCCCATCGGGGGGACGCCGGAGTCACCGGGGCTCAAGTCGTCCAGGTCCCAGACTGCGATCGCCCCTTTCTCCGGCGCGACGGGAGCCGTGGCGCACGAACCGGCCAGCAGGGCGATCCCCAGGCAGATCCGGCAAAACGCGGGAAGACGGCTCATTTCGACGCGATTTCCTCGAGCCTCTCCCGGACCTTGTCGTCCGCCTTTAACGGCCTTTCCTGCTTGAGAACCTTTACGTGGCAAAGTTCGGGCTCCACCTGCGTAACTTCGAGCAGGGCGGCCTGTTTCGGGGCGGACTGAAGGGTCTTCCCCTTGTAGACGATGGGCTCCTGCAGGTCGAGAACCTCGAACTTCGTCCCGCCGACCACCCCTTGCTTCGAGCCCAGGTTCACGATGGACTTGTCCCCCGCAACATTGACGAGAAAGCCCTGGAGGGGATACTTCGTGATCACCGTCTTCAGGATCTCCCGGTTGAGAAGGAACAGCTCCTTCTCCAGTGACGCCTGGGAGTCGATCTGCCGGGTGGTCACTTGGGAGATCCCGGAGGTCTCCGTGTCGATGAGCCGGAGGCTGAGCAGTGAGCCCCGGGGCATGTGGAGGAGCGAGCCGGTGCCGATCAGCCGCGCCGCCAGGACCTTTCCCAGCTTGAGGGCCGTTTCGGGGTTTGCCAGCTCCGACGAGCCGAGGTTCAGTTCCTCCAGGAGGCGGTCGAGGAGCACGCGCTCCACCACCTGCACCCGGCCCGAGGAATTCAGCTGGTCGGCCAGCTGCGCCGCGAGCACTGCCGAAAGGCCGTCCCGTTCCGCGAGCCCCCCTTTCTCCTGGAGGTCGATGAATGTGAGGACCATCGGCCCCGACGTCCAGTCGTCAACGGCTTTCGTTCCGGTTTCCTTCCGGCTCTTGTAGCGGGCCGCAAGGTCCTTGACCAGCTGGTCGACCCGTTTCCTGCGCTCCGTGTCCTTCTGGAGGTCCAGCATCTCCTGGGCCTTTTTCGCAAGCACCGCGGCGAAGACGTCCTTCCCGTCGAGCGCCATTCCCTGCCGGTAGGACTCCAGGGCCTTGTCCCACCGCCCTTCCTTCTCGTAGGCAAGCCCCTTGTTCGTCGTACCTTCGATGTACATCGGGTCGATGGTCAGTGCCTGTTCGAACAGTTCCCGGGCCTTCCCCTGCTGGCCGGCGTTGGCGTAGAACCGCCCCAGCTGGTTGTACCGGACCGCACTCTGGTACGGCTCGACTTCCTTCTTCTCTATGGCCTTCCGGTATTCCGCCTCGGCCTCCTTTTTCCTGTTCTGGGCATACAGCATGTCGCCCTGGATCACGTGGACGTAGGCCCTTTCCGGCGCCTTCCGCTCGACCTCTTTCGCCGCCTGCAGGGCCTTTTCGGGCTGCTTCCTCTTCATGTAGACGGCAGCCAGCCCCTCCATGCCGAGCACCTCGCCCTGGGGACCTTTCCGGGACAGATCCGTGAAGGCATCCTCGGCTCCCTTGATGTCGTCCTCCCGGAGCGCAGCATATCCCTTGACCGTCCGGGCCTTCACGTTACCGGGGTCCTTCCGGATGACCTCCTCGCTGATCGCCCTGGCGAGTTTCGTCTGCTTGCGCTGCAGGGTCCGCTCCGCAACCCTCACCAGCATCGTCTCGGTCGTCTTCCCGCCGCCCTGGAAAATATCGAGGACCTTGAGAGACGGCCCCAGGATGCAGACCGTGGGCAGTACGACGCGTGCTCCGTAGAGGTCGGCAACGGCCGCCCCGTCCTGGAGTATGGGGAAGGAGATGCCCGCGCTGGCCCCGAAACCCGCCACTTTCTCCTTCGCCGTGCGGGTGATGGCCCAGACTGTCAGGTCGGTCCCCTTGTGCCGTTTCGCCAGCTGGTTGAGGCTGATCAACCCTTCCTGGCTGGGCCGCGATTCCCCGTCGAAGAAATAGAGGATGATCATCGGCCGGTCCTTCATCTTCGACAGGTCGTAGGCCTGTCCCTTGAGGTCATTCAGGACGAACGCCGGGGCCGCCTGGCCGGGTGATATCGTCCCGTGGGAGACGGCGCCGGTCAGCAACACCCCCAGAACCGCGAGCAACAGGACAAAACTCCTTCCGGGAAATGTCTTCATCGTCTTCTTCTCCTCGAGGAAATCATTTTTTACCGTCTGCCGCGGGCATCAGCCGGACCGCGAGCGGAGTCTCGCTTTCGGCTTCCAGCTGAACCTGGGCCTCCCACTCCTGATGCCCGGCCAGGGTCAGCCGGACTTCGTGCTTCCCTTCCGCGAGCTTTGACCGGACCGGCGAGTTCCCCCGGAAGGTCCCATCGATGAAGACCTGGGCGCCCTGCGGCGTGCTCTCGACATTCAGGACTCCCAGGCGGACGGGGGCCGGAACCGAAGCCGCGGTATTTTCCCCGGCCTTCTTTCCCGGCGCCAGATAGTAAAAGGACACCCCGCCGATGACGGCGGCAACGGCCGCGGCGGTGAGCGCAACCCGAAGTTTCTTCACCGGAGCGGGGCCCTTTTCGGCGGCGGCGGTCCCGGAGGAAGAGATCGCCTCCTGCGGCAGGCTTCCTTTCAGCGCGTCCACGAGCGCCCGGCCTGTCTGGAACCGCTCTCCGGGGTCCTTGCTCAGGCATTTCATTATGACCCGGTCAAGGCCTTGCGGAATCCCGGGGTTCCTCTTGACCGCCGGGACGGGTTCCTCCATGGTGATCGCGTTGAAGATGGCGCCGAGGCTCTCCCCCGAAAACGGCCTCGTACCCGTCCCCAGTTCGTACAGGATGATCCCCAGGGAGAAGATGTCGGACCGCCCGTCCACGGGTTTTCCAAGCACCTGCTCGGGCGACATGTACGCCGGCGTGCCGAGGACCTCCCCCGCCTGGGTCTTCTCATGGCCTGCGACATCCTCGATGTGGGCGATGCCCAAGTCCGTGAGCTTGAGGCGGCCTTCCGAGCGAAGCAGCAGGTTGCTGGGCTTGATATCCCTGTGGACGATCCCCTTGCCGTGAGCGTAGTCGAGGGCGTCGGCGACCGCGACGCCCATGTCGACGATGTCCGCGGGATGCAGCGGCTCCCGCTTCATCACGGCGGAGAGGTCCTCCCCCTCGATGAACTCCATTGCGATGTAGACCGTCCCGGCGTCCTCGTCGACGTTGAAGACCCGCACGATGTTCGGGTGTTCGAGGCGGCCCAGCGCCTTGGCCTCCGCGAGAAACCTCCGGGCGAACTCCTCGTTGATCTCCCGGTCCTGCCGGAGGACCTTCAGGGCGACCAGGAGGTCCAGGTTGGGGTCGTGGGCCTGGTAGACGGCCCCCATCGCACCCTTCCCGAGTTCCTTTATGACCCGATATCGGCCGTAGTTCATGTCGGCTCCCGTCTACCTCTCCCCAAGGAATTCCAGCACCGTTCCCACGGGGATCAGGAACCCCCGCGATTCCGTCCCGCGGTATCTCCCCTTCACGACGCCGACCAGGTTCCCCGGCACGTCGAACACCGGGCTTCCGCTGCCCCCGGGCATCGTCTCGATGTTCACCTGCCACAGTGGGAGATCGCTCACGACCCTCTGCGGCCCGTCGACGACGCCGGCGAGGACCGTTACCGGGCGGTTTTCCGGGCAGCCGACGGAGTAGACGGTCTCCCCCGCCCGCAGGCCGCCGCGCCCCGAAGACAGGGGAACGGAGGCGTCCACCGTGCTCCCGATGTCGATCAGGGACAGGTCGCGAGCGCGGTCGATCTTCACCAGCCTCCCCGCCCTCTCCTCGCCGTTCCCCAGGAGGACCGAGACCTTCCGGGCGTCCCCCAGATCGTGCGCGGTAGCCAGGATCAGGCCTTCCCGGCCCACGAAGAACCCCGAGAACTGGATCGTCCCCTTGCCGCCACCGGCCCTGATGCACACGACGGCCCCTTTCCTTGCAAGAACGGCGGGCGGCGCCTCCTGTTCCGGGCTCCGGTGTGCGGGGGATCCACCGCTCGCGTATCCCTCCAGGAACGCCCACAGCGCCGCGGTCCCGTCCGGGCAGGGCTCCCCGTTCCGGGAACATCCGGCACGCATGGAAAACGCCAGCGGGGAATTCGGCGCAAGCTCGATCTCCCAGGACTCCCCTCCCTTCCTGCCCTTGAGCAGAAATTTCCCGTCCCCCGCGGCGATGCGCGAAACGTCAAGACCGGTTCCGGCCAGCCAGCGGGAAATCACGGCCTCCGCTTCCGCGAGCGGCAGGGAATACGATCGCGCGGACTCCGGGGAATCGGCAAACAGGGAAGGCGCGGCGAGAACGAGCGACAGGGCTACGATCGGCAATACGAGCAGGGAGACCTTCCGCACCGACATGTACATGTTTTCTACTATACAAAAATCGTTTTCCCTTGAACATGCGCATTTTCCGCGATCCCTGCACACCCCCGTGAAGCAGCAAAGCGCGTGTGGGAAACATTCCGCAGGTGCCCACGCCATGCCTTTGCCATATAATAGGAATCCTGTCGAGGCAGCCATCCCGGCGAACGGCATCTCAACAGGGAAAAAGGGGGGCGGAAATGAGGACACATCGGAGAGCTCTCGGGGCGGGTATCGTCGGACTGTTCCTTCTCCTCGGGACAGCGGAGGCCGGATGGGTGATCCAGGCCGAGAGCCGCGGTGGCGGCATGGGGGCGTCCATGGAGACGACCTGGTTCCAGAAGGAGAGGATCCGGTCGGAGGGGGGCGACCACGCCAACGTCATGGACTTCTCCACGCGGCGGATCCTCTGGATCGACAAGAAACAGCGAAAATACAGCTCCATGACCTTCGACGAGTTCAAGCAGGTCATGCGCGAGTCGATGCGGCAGGCCAGTGCCGCCATGGAGGAAATGAAGAAAGCGGGGGTACAGATCCCGGGCCAGTCGACCGCTCCGAGGGGGAAGGTCGCGGTGAGCAGGGGTCCTGGGGCGACGGTGGCCGGTTACGCGTGCGACAGCTACAGGGTTTCCGTCGGCGGCAAGCTCGCGGAAGAGATCTGGGTGACCCGCAAGATCGACATGTCCTCCGAGATGGGCCGCAAGATGATGAACGAGTTCGAAGACCTGAACCGCGAATTGAAGAAAATGGGCTCGGCCTTCAAGTCGGAGATTGACTATCCCGCGTACGCCAAGATCTACGAAGGCGGATACCCGATGCGGACCGTCGACAAGGAGTCGGGCTACGTCCACGAGGTGACCAGGGTCGAAAGGAAGGAGATCTCCGCGGACACCTTCGAGGAGCCGAAAGGGTACACGAAGGTTCCACTCCGGGAACAGTTCGGCTTGTCCCCGGAAGAGACCGGCGCGGCGAAGCGCACGGGCACGAAGCGCACGAAGGCGGCGGTCCCCTCGGAGGAGGCCGGAGAAAGATCGTCCGCCCCCGCCGAGGCACCCCCTTCCGCCGGTGCCGGACAAAAAGCCGCGGACTACGGGAAGCAGTCGGCCGGCGAGACCACGGATGCGGCGAAACAGGGTGCGACGCAACCGTTCGAGGAGAAGAAGGGCGAGGGGCTGGACGCGATAAAGGAAGGGGTCAGCGGAGGGATCAAGAAGCTCTTCAAATGGTGAGTGCCCCGATTTGTCCGGAGAAAGGGGATTGCGAAACGCCATGGCGATGAACCAATGACAAAGGATCTGTCACAACACGGGATTT
>CAYILU010000102.1:0-4291 GCA_964364235.1 uncultured bacterium
CTCCAGGGTCGAAAACTCCCGGTTGATCAAAATGCTGTCCAGCACGATGCTGTCCGCCCCCAGCTCCTCCCACATCTGGGCCTTCCGCACCCGGTCGACGCCCCCGAAGACCGAGACGCGCACCTTGAGCCGAGGATAGCGGGTCTTGATGAGCTTCAGCATATAGGGGGTCGCGACGGTGACCGATGCCACGCCGATTTCGCAAAGCCATCCGGCCAATTACTCGATCTCTTTCTGGCCTTCGCGCGTGATCTCGCGGTTTCCGAGGCAGGAGGCGTTGAGGAGATAATTGAATTCGATCCCGGCCCGGCGCGCATGCCGTACGTGCTCCTCGAGCCGCTTTCTTGTCACGGGGGCCAGCTGGTAAGGCGCCCGTCCCCCGCCCACGGCGTCCTCCCGAAGTTTCCCGAAGAGTTCCACGACCGGGTATTTCCTCATGGATTCGACCAGTAGGGGGTCGAAATTCGTCGCGACGCTCAATTTCACCGGTGACATGGCTTATTTTCCCTCCTGTTCGGGCTGCGCTTCCTTCCCTGCGGGTTCGGAGGGCAGCATCGGTTCCAGGAGCTTTTTCGACTCCTTTTTGGAAAGTCCCAGCGCATCCCATGTGATTTCATAGATGTCCCCTCGGACATAGGCGCGAGACAACTCCCTGTCCGTTTTCATCAGGTCGAAATAGTACAGCAGGTCGTCATCGTCCGTCGGCAGCCCGGGATCTTTCCCCCCCGTTTCCGCGCGATGGATCAGCCGGACAGGGTCCGCGATGCTGAAAGCGTTCGCCACCTTCTCTAGGTCAGCAACCATCTCCTGGAAGGCGGCAATATAACGAAGATCCTCCGGCAGGGTCAACGGTCTTCCGTCCTTGCGGGAAAACAGGAACTCGAGAGAATAGACCCCCACCAGATTCCGGTCGATGAACAGGGTATCCCGGTAGAGGGGAGCGCTCGTCTTGAGAAAGCGGACCAGGTCGGTGTTGTTCCGGATCCGGGTGGTTCCGACGACGGCTGCCAGCGAAAGAATCAGCGCGGCCGCCAGGATCCACCGCGGCCGCTCCGTGGACAGGCGCGCCGCCCGTTGGAGGATCGGCTGCAATGTGTCCGGGACCGGGGAGGATTTCCCTTGGCCCGGCGGGGGAAGGAAGCTCAAGCCTACGGGGACCAGCGTGATTCCCACGGCAAAGGAGATCAGGACGCCAAGGGCGCCGAAAACACCGAACTGCCGGACGGCGGGGGTGTCGCTGACCACGAGGGAGAGAAGGCCGAGTGCCGTGGTCAGGGCGGTGTACAGGCAGGGAGCGAAAAGGGTACGGGCCTCCCGGACGATGAGCCCGGTTTTCTCGCCGGACTCCCCGGGAGCCTGAAGCCATCCGTAGTACAGATGTACGCTTGTGGAGATGGAAAGCACGATGATCAGGGGCGGCAGCAGCGCCGTGATCGGGTTCAGGGAGAACCCGGCAAGGGAATAAAGCCCCATCGTCCAGACCAGGGAGATTCCCTTGACCGCCATCGGCAGCAGGACGCCGGAAACGCGCCGGAACGCCAGCGCCAGAAGCGACGCCAGAACCAGCACCGATAACGGGATGAGAACCGCCTTGTCCCGTTGGATGAACTCCACCACGTCGTGTTTCTGGACGCCGATGCCGGAGAGGTGGAATTCGGCCTCGCCTGCCTTCCGGGCCATCAACTGGCGCATCGCGCGGATGATTTCGTCCCGGGACATGGGTTCTCCGGGCCGATCGCCGATTTCGACCGCGATTCCCGCCGTGCGCCGGTCACGGGAAACGAGCAGGCTGCCAAGCTGCGGGTTGTCGTCGAGCGCCGAGAGAATCCTCTCGCGCAAGCCCGGGGCCTCGAAGGGCCTGGGAACGAAGGGGACGCTCTCGGCGCCGGCCGTTCCGGAAACGACATGGCTGGCGTTCGCAAGGCTGTAAACGCGGCGAACCCCTTTCAGTTTCCCGATCCGTTCCGTCATCTCGTCGATGAGCCGGAGCCCCTCCGGCTCGAGGAGGCGAGGGTGCGTAACGCTCATCGCCATCTCTTCGTCGCTGCCGAAGATACGCCTGAATTCCGTGGTTGCGCGGTTCTGCGCTTCGCTCCGGGAAACCATCGAGTCGTCGTTCCGCTCGACCGGAATGCGGAAAGCGGAAGAAGAGAACCCCGCCGTCAGGAGGAAAAGAACCGCAAGATAAGGAAGCCGGCCTTTCGTCAGCAGCCAGGTCAGGAAAGATTCGACCACGGGACCCGCCTCATCCGGCCCGATGAGCCTCGAGGAGAGCCATCTCAACGGTCAGCCCCGGGCCGAAAGCCATGGCGCAGACCTTTTCCCGGTCGCCGCGGGGAGGGCAATCCAGAATGTTCCGGAGGACGAAAAGAATCGACGCGCTGCTCATATTGCCGTAATCGCGGAGCGCCTCGCGTGAAGCCCGGACCTGCTCGGGACGCAGGGTCAGGGTCGTCTGGACCTGATCGATGATCGACCTTCCGCCCGGGTGGACGGCCCAGGTTTCCACGTCGGTCAGCGCAAGGCCGCTCGCGGCGAGGGAAGGCTCGATGAACTCGCGGATATTGGCGCCGATGATCTTGGGGACGTAACTGGACAGGGCGATGTCGAATCCGTGATCGCCGATGCGCCAGGCCATATCCCCCTCGCCGCTGGGGACCAGCGCGGAGTGGAAGTCGCCGATCCGATAGGCGCTCCGGCCGGGGGCCGGTTTCCGGGCGCTGACGATCGCCGCGCCGGCGCCGTCGGCAAAGAGGGAGTTGGCCAGAAGGGAATCCTCGTTTCCGTTCATCTGCAGGTGCAGCGAGCAGAGTTCGAGGCACATCACCAGGACCACGGCCTCGGGCCTTGCCTCGCAAAACTGCGCCGCCATCCGCAGCGCGGGAAAGGCCGCATAACAGCCCATGAATCCCAGATGATAGCGCTGGGTGGCATGGGGCATCCCCAGATCGCGAACGATATAGTAGTCGGGCCCCGGATTGTAGAAGCCCGTGCACGATGCGGTGACGACGTGGGTGACATCCCCGGGGCCGAACCCGGGACAGCGGTCGAGGACTTTCCTTGCAAGCGCCACCGACAGGGACCTGGACTCGCGGGCGAAAATGTCGTTTCGGGCGGCGGTCCCCGGCCCCCGCGGGAGCGCATCCGGACCGGTCTTGAAGAAACTATCGGCCTCGTTCCCGTCGAAGTTCGCGATCACGGAATGGCGCTTCGCGATCCCCGACTGCCGGTAAAGGACGCGGATGATTCGCCTCGTCCGCTCGTCCTTGAACCACTCCTGCATCTTCAGGCTGGCCTGTTCCTGGGAGAAGGAGAACCCGGGAAGGATCGTTTCGATCTGGTGGACCCATACCGACATGGGTCGTGCCTCCGATGACCGGCCCTTGACAGGCCGGATTATTTCGACGGAACCTCTTCCAGCCTGAAGGCCGCGTTGACCGTGACCTTGTCGCCGACCCGGATGGCGCCGAAAAATACGGTCGGCGGCTTGAGATCGTATTCTTTCAGGGAGAGGGGGAATTCCGCGTCGAAGGACACCCGCCCGGGGTTCTCCCGCAGGTTGCCGATGACGGCCTGGATCCTGCGCTCGACGTCGCGGATCTTCAAAGTGAGCTCCACCATCCCCTTTCCGTTCGGATCGTTCCGCATCTCCCGCAGGATCTTGTCCGGATCGAGGTTCAAAAGGACGGCCTGGATGCGCGGGAACTTCCCGCCCTGAAACATCTCTCGCATTTGCTTGTCCCGGCTCTTGTTCTGCGTGTCCATCTCCTCGACCAGGACGGCGATTTCCACGCCGGGGATGACCATCCTTCCTTCCGCGTCTCCCACGAGGCTTACCGGGAACGGCTGGCACCGCACCGTTCCGGAAAAATCGTGGAGCGTTGAAGTACCCAGGATACGGATATCGCAATTGCCGTTCAGGACCCCGGCACTTGCGGCGGATGCGAACGTCAACAGAAGAAAGGAGGCGATCCGCATTTTCATGGAGTACGTTCCCCCGCTTCCTCGTTTTTCCCAATTGTTAGATGGTCCATCGCGTGAAAAGTCTTCAATCCGGGAGAAGGATTAACCGATCGGGCAGATATCAAATCCGAACTATTTAACAGGAAACATTGCAATTACACTATTCTGTCTGAGAGTCATTGCGTTGCCGGGGTTCCTCCCGCTGGCGAGTCGGGGCTCCTGAGGAACAGCAGCAGCACGGACGCGGCGACCGCCAGCGTCGCGCTCGTCCCGAAGGCGGCCTGCGCCCCGTACCATTTGTAGAGAAGCCCGAAGAGAACGCTCGCCG
>CAYILU010000102.1:4301-5988 GCA_964364235.1 uncultured bacterium
GGGAGGGCGGAGACTCCCACCGCCAGGTGGAACCACCCGTAAGCCGTCCCGCGGCGTTCGGCGGGGACGAAGTCGGCGACCAGCGCCCGCTCGACCCCTTCCGTCGCCGCGGCGTACAGCCCGTACACCAGGAACAGCCCGACCATCCACGCCGGTCCCCGGGCGATCCCCCATGCCGCGTAGGTCACCGCGTAGACGATCCAGCCGGCGACGACCACCTTCCTGCGGTCCCAGCGGTCGGAGAGGATCCCCGCGGGAGTGGACAGCGCGGACTTGACGATGTGAAACGCCCCCCACAGGAGCGGGACGTAGGCGACGGGAACGCCCGTCTCCACAGCGCGCAGGATGAGGAACGCGTCGCTCGCGTTGCCGAGGGTGAACAGGCAGACGATCAGGAGGTAGCGCCGGTAGGCGGGGGGCAGCTCCCCGTCGCCGAGGATTCCCTTCGTGGGCGGGGGTCGTGGGACTTCCGGCTCGCGGACGAAAAGAAAAAGCGCCGCGACGGCGGCGACCCCCGGGATCGCGGAAAGGAAGAAAACGCTCCGCAGGGAAAGCCCCGCGCCGGTCAAGAGCAGGAAGGCGACGAGGGGCCCGACGACCGCCCCCAGGTGGTCCATCGCCCGCTGCAGCCCGAAGGCCCGCCCGCGATCCTGCGCGGGCACGGAACCGGCGATCAGGGCGTCGCGGGGGGAAGAACGGATCCCCTTGCCGATACGGTCCGAGAACCGTACGGCCAGGACGTGCCCCCACGCCGTCGCGAACCCCACCAGCGGGCGCATCGCCGCGGAGATTCCGTATCCCGCCAGGACCAGCGGTTTCTTCCGCCCCGTCCGGTCCGACCAGGCGCCCGAGAAGAGCTTGAGGAGGCTGGCGGTCGTCTCCGCCACCCCCTCGATGATCCCGAGTGCGGCCGGCCCGGCGCCGAGCGTGGTCGTGAGGAACACGGGCAGCAGGGGATAGATCATCTCGCTCGAGAAGTCGGTGAGCAGGCTCACCGCCCCGAGGGCGATGACGTTCCGATGGAGGCGCGAGCGGGCCACGATGGGATTATGCCTGCGCCTGCCGGTTCTGCAACAGGCGAATGCCGTTCCCGATGACGAGCAGGGTCGTCCCCATGTCGGCGGCCACCGCCATCCACAGGGTTGCGTACCCCGCCACGGCCATTCCGAGGAACACCGCTTTGATGACGAGAGAGGCCGCCACGTTCTGCCGGATGACCGATACCATCCGCCGCCCCAGAGCGACCGCCGCCGGGATCTTTCGCAGGTCTTCCGCCATCAGGGCCACGTCGGCCGTCTCGATCGCCGCGGGGGAGCCGGCCGCGCCCATCGCGATCCCGACGGAGGAGAGGGCCAGGGCGGGGGCGTCGTTCACCCCGTCCCCGACCATCGCCACCACGCCGTGCGTCTTCACCAGCTCCCGGATCCTGTCGAGCTTGTCCTCGGGGAGAAGCTCTGCGAGGACCTCGTCGATCCCCACTTCGGCCCCCGTCGCCCGGGCGACCGGGTGGCGGTCCCCGGTCAGCATCACCACGTGCCCGATCCCCAGGGCGCGCAGCGCCCGGATCGCGGACGGCGCCTCCTCGCGGAGTTCGTCCGCCATCTCCAGAACCCCGGCGATCCCCTCCGAAGTCCCCACGATCGAAACGATGCGGGAGCCCCCCCCTTCCTCTCCGGGCGACAGGAGC
>CAYILU010000103.1:0-5971 GCA_964364235.1 uncultured bacterium
GTTCATTTCCGTGTCCTTCGTGTCGCTCACGGAGAGCCTGCTGGAGAGCGAGCTCTTCGGGCACGAGAAGGGGGCGTTCACGGGCGCCACCAACATCAAGCGGGGGAAACTCGAGCTCGCACAGGACGGGACCCTTTTCCTGGACGAGATCGGCGACATCAGCCTCAAGCTCCAGATGGACCTCCTCCGCGTCCTGGAGCAGAGGGAGTTCCGGCGGGTCGGGGGCTCGGACCTGATCCCCATCACTTCGCGCATCCTCGCCGCCACGAACCGGGACCTGAAGAGCGCCATCGAGGAGGGACGCTTCCGGGCCGACCTCTATTACCGGCTCAACGTCATCTCCATCCACATCCCTCCGTTGCGGGAGAAAAGGGAGGACATCCCGCTCCTCGTCGACCACTTTGTCGAGAAATTCAACATCGAGATGGGGAAAGAGATCCGGGGGGTCAGCGAAGAGGCGATGAAGATCATGATAGACAACGACTGGCCGGGGAACGCGCGGGAACTGCGAAACGTCATCGAAAGGGCGATGGTCGTGGCCAAGGGGAACATCATCACCGAGACCGATATCAGCCTCCCTTCCGCCGCGCGGGGCGCGAACCACCGGACGAAATCGCTCGAGGAGATCGAGAAGGAGCACATCCGGGTCGTGCTGAACGAGAACCAGTGGAACATCGTCCGGTCCGCCCAGACGCTTGGAATCGACCGGGTCACGCTTTACAACAAAATCAAGAAATTCGACCTGAAGAAGGAAGGGGTAACGCCGAAGTAGTGTTGAAAAAATCAATTTGCTGTTGAATTTATCAACACCGTAATCCTGATGAAAACAAACGGTTAATTTCTCGCCGCCTGGAAGTGTAAAGAATATCTGCAGTTCCCGTTTCCCCGAGCCGCTGGCCCCGGTTTATCCGATGTCTCTGATTTACCTCTAATATCGACAGGTTGTCTTATGCCCACACTCCCCGGGCGGGTTTGGCACGAGCATTGCCATTAATATGGGCGCGGGATGGCTTCCCCGCGTGAGGAGGTGGGAAAGATGGGATACATCGTCATCTGCATAGCTTACGTCGTTCTGGCCGTAATCGAGATGGCAAGGTTGGGTCCGGGACACACCTAAAAAAATCTTTTGGGGTGAACGGAAGAGACGCAACCGCAGGAGAAGAAGGGGTGCAACGATGAAAGAGAGAAAATGCCCTTTTCTCGAAACGAAAACGGTTACTTTCTGCAAGGCCTTTCCGGTGAAGATGATCCCTCTCGACCGGATGTCCTCCTCGAAAGGCATGTGCAACACGACGGACTTCCAGGAATGTTCCCTTTATACCGAGGTGAGCCACACCGTGAAGGGTATGGACAACGTCCGCGGATTCCAGCTGAAATCGGATTACTACTATCACCCCAAGCACATGTGGGTCTCGCTGTCGGCGGAAGACGATGGGGAGGCCAGGATCGGGATCGACGACTTTTCGACAAGGCTGATCGGGAAGATCGACCGTGTCTCGCTGCCTGGCGCCGACATGCCGGTGAAGGATAACACCGTCTGTTTCCTCCTCCATTCCGGACAACGGACCGCCCGCATGGTGGCGCCCGCCAACGGGGTCATCAAGGCCGTCAATCCCAAGGTTGCCGCCGACCCCTCCATCATCAACCAGGACCCGTACTCCGAGGGCTGGATCTTCTCCATGCGGCTCAAGGGGGATGCGGTGAAAGGACTGTACCACGAAAACGTCGCCAGGAAATGGCTCGAGTGCGAGGTCGAAAGGCTGCAGAAGTCGTTCGCGTCCGACCTGGGGATGACGTCGACCGACGGGGGCGAGGCGCTCCCCGATATCAGCAGCAGGTTGACCGAAGCCCAGTGGGGAAAGATCGTCAGCCAATTTTTAGGGTAATCGCCGGGAGGTGCGCCATGGTAATCATTCTGCTCGTTCTGACGGTTCTTGGATGCATCGCTGCGGAACTGTATCTCCGACAGAGGGAAAAGCGGCAAGTGGCGGAGTCCCTTGCGCTCCGGGACGAGCCCGGCGTTCTTCCTTTCTGGGCCGCGCACGACCTGCCCGCCCGCCTTTTCTTACATAGCGGCCACACCTGGGCCAGGCTCGAATCCTCCGGTGACGTGCAGGTGGGGCTGGACGGGTTCGCCCAGGGAATCCTTGGAAAGGTCGACCGGTTCGAGCTTCCCGCGAAGGGGGCGCAGATCCGGCAGGGCGAGCCGGCGTTTGCCGCGGTCCAGTCCGGGAAGAGGATCGAGTTCGTGTCGCCTGTCGACGGCGTAGTCCGCGAGGTGAACCATCAGATCAACGCAGACCTGCAGGGGGCGAAAAGGGAGCCCTACGAAAAGGGGTGGGCGTTCGAGATCCGGCCGTACAACCTCACCGGGAACCTGAAAAAACTTCGCATCGGCAGGGAGGCTTCCGGTTGGCTGGAAAGGGAAGTGAGGAATTTCGCGGAGTTCCTGAACCTCCACCGGGCGATCCCGCAGGAGATCGGAGTCACCATGCCGGACGGGGGGGTCCACACCGAGGGAATCCTGGAAACCATGAACGGGGAGGTTCTGCAGCTTGTGATCCGGAAGTTTTTCCGTTGATGCCGCATATACGACAGGAGGGATGACAGATGACCATCAGCAGAAGGAAATTCCTGAAGGTTGCGGGGATGGCCGGCAGCGCCTTGCTTGTGGGCGGCAGGAAGCCGGCGGCGGCCGCGGGGTCCGCGCAGGCCGCGCAGGTCGGGCAGACCGGGCAAAGCGGTGTCGAGTTCTACGGGATGCTGGTCGACACGACGAAGTGCATCGGTTGCCGCAGCTGCGAGGAGGCATGCAACGAGAAGAACAAGCTGCCGAAGCCGGAAGTTTCCTTCTCCAGCGACAGCGTGTTCGAAAAGAAGCGGGACACGACACCGGAAGCATTCACCGTGTTGAACCGGTACCCGAACCCGAAGGACCCCGACAAGCCGATCTTCGTCCGGAAACAGTGCATGCACTGCAACCAGCCGGCCTGCGCCACCGCCTGCCTCGTGAAGGCGCTGGAGAAGACCCCCGAAGGGCCGGTGAAGTACAACAAGGACCGGTGCATGGGGTGCCGGTACTGCATGGTGTCCTGCCCCTTCGACGCTCCGAAGTACGAATACAACAGCGCCTTGCCGTACCTGAAAAAGTGCGTCTTCTGCTTCGACCGGGTCACGAAGGGAGAGCAGCCCGCGTGCGTGGAAGCCTGCCCGGAAGGGGCGTCGCTCTTCGGGAAGCGCCGGGAGCTGATCGAGATCGGGCGGCAGCGCATTTACCGGAACCCCGACAAGTACCATCCGTACATCTACGGCGAGCACGAGGCCGGAGGCACGAGCATGCTCTTCCTTTCCAGCGTGCCGGTCGAGAAGCTCGATTTCCGCATGAACGTCGGGATCACCCCGTACCCCGAGAAGACCACCGGGTTCCTGTACGCGGTGCCGCACATCTTCATCCTGTGGCCGACGTTCCTGTACGGGTTGAGCTACCTGACCTCTCGGAAAAACAACAAGGAGAGCGAACATGGAGAGGAATAACACCGTGGCTTTTCCCCAGGCGAAATCCCCCACGGGGGCCGACACCATCAAGGGGTTTTTCCGCTTCGTCCTCCGGGAGCTGAAGCCGAAGGGGAAGATCCTCACGCCCTTCAACGTCATCAGCGGGGTAATCATCCTGGTGGGACTCGTCCTCATCGTCATCCGCTTCGCCTACGGGCTGGGGTCGATCACGAACCTCTCCCAGGAATATCCCTGGGGGATCTGGATCGGGTTCGACGTCGTGACGGGCGTGGCCTTCGCGGGCGGCGCCTACACCCTGTGCTTCGTCGTCCACATCCTCAACTTCAAGAAGTACGAGCCGATCCTCAAGGCCACCGTACTCAACGGCTTCCTGGCGTACTGCTTCTACGCGGGAGCCCTGCTCCTGGACCTGGGGCGTCCCTGGAACGTCATCAACCCGATCATCGGGAACGCCTTCGGATACAGCTCGGTGCTCTTCCTCGTGGCCTGGCACTTCCTGCTGTACACGATCTGCCAGTTCGTCGAGATTTTCCCCGCCGTCACCGAATGGCTGTACTGGCCGAAGGTCCGCAAGTACGCGAAGCTCTGCACGACCGGAGCAGTCATCTTCGGCATCACCCTGTCGACGCTCCACCAGTCGGGCCTGGGCGCCCTGTTCATGATGGCGTCCAACAAGATCCACCCCCTGTGGTACTCGGGCAACATCCCGATCCTGTTCTTCGTGTCGAGCGTCTTCGCCGGCCTGTCCATGGTGATCGCCGAGAGTTCGATCAGCCACCGGGTATTCCGGGCCCAGATCGACCCGCGCCACCACGCCTCCTTCAACGACATCCTGCTGGGGATGGCCAAAGGCGCGCTCGGCGCGCTCTTCGCCTACTTCTTTCTGAAGGTGATCGACTTGATCCACGGGAGCCAGTGGACGCTGATCAACACCCCGATGGGGTACTGGTACCTCGTGGAGATCATCGGGGGGGTCGTGATCCCGATCATCCTCTTCACGATCGCCATCCTGAAGAACAACGTCCGTCTCGTGCAGATCACCGCCGTCATCACCGCGCTCGGTGTCATCCTCAACCGGCTGAACATTTCCGTGATCGCCTTCAAGTGGTACTCGGCGAACCGGTACTACCCCTCCTGGGCGGAGGTCTGGGTGACCGCCGCGGTCATCTGCATGGAAATCTGGGCGTTCCGCTGGATCGTCAGCCGTATGCCGATCATGAACGAGCACCCGGCATTCCCGGAAGAGGAGAAGATCCACCATAAAGAAGCGGAGGTCGTGCAATGGAAGGTTTCAGCTTCGTAGACATCTTCGCCACAAAGGGTATCGAGTACATCATCGTCATGGCCTTCCTGGCCGTGTTCATCTACTTTTCCCGGTACCTGGGCTACCGGACGCCCGAGCCCGGGACCGCGGCGGTAGGCAGGCCGGTAAGCTATTTCCGCGTCCCCGAGGGATACCATTTCCACCAGGGCCACAGCTGGCTCCGGAAGGAGCCGAACTCCATCGGAGTCGTGGGGCTGGACGACTTCGCCCAGAAGCTTGTCGGGAGGGTGGAATCCGTCGAGCTTCCCCGTGTCGGCTACCACGTGGCGCAGGGGGAAAAGGGGTGGAGCCTGGTTGTCGATTCCATAGCCATCCCGATGCTGGCGCCTGCCGGCGGGGAAGTCGTGGCCGTGAACCAGGAGGTTCTGCGGTCGCCCGACATCCTGAGCGAGGACCCGTACGGGAAAGGCTGGCTGTTCAAGGTGAGGTCCCCCAGGATCGAGGCGGAGACAAGGCATCTCCTCTCGGGCAAGGTGGCCAGGGCCTGGATGGAGGACGCGATCGAAAAGCTCCGGCCGGCAAACCCCGAGAACCTTGGACCTGTCCTCGCGGACGGCGGTTTCCCGATCGAGGGGATCGCCCAGGCAATCGGCGGAGAGCGGTGGGACAAACTGGCACGGACGCACCTGCTGACGGACGGGGAGTAAAGCGGAAGACGGGGGCCTGGAGCGGTCGATTCAGGGCAGGCCTATTTTAGGCTGTGGCCAGGCTCCTCTGTGGCCAGGCTCCGACGGATTGAGGATCGTGACTCCCCGGCAGTTCATGGATGAGGGGGCTTGAATCCGTTCCGCGAACTCCGGATGCCGGTGTGATAATATGACTTTATGAACGGCCCCTTGCTGGTCAGCCTTTTGCCCCCGGAACGGATGTGGGATACCACAGCGGTCGATTCAGGCTCCGTGCCGTTCGTTGCGATCATCCTGCTGATCGGATTTCTCCTGTCCCTCTTTCTGCGTCATCCGGGGCGTTGAAATGACCTTCCTCGCACGCATATCTACACCGGGGACATCTCCTGATCCGGATTTCGTCGGTTTTACTGTTGAGGAGTGTCCCCGCCCATTCGGTCGGCGGCAGCTTAGCCCGCATTTCTCACCGCGTTCCGTAGCGAGGGGGCGTAGCCGGGCGTGGATA
>CAYILU010000104.1:0-5962 GCA_964364235.1 uncultured bacterium
CCCTCTTCGCGCAGCGCGAAGGAGCCGTGCACGCAGCAGTAGTCGAACTCGATCCCCTGCCCGATCCGGTTGGGTCCGCCCCCCAGGATCACCACTTTTTTCCGGTCCGTCGGGCGCGCCTCGTCCTCCTGGTCGTATGTGGAGTACAGGTAGGGGGTGTGCGCCTCGAACTCCGCGCCGCACGTGTCGACCCGCTTGAAAACCGGCCGGATCCCGGCGCGAAGGCGAATCCCCCGGACGGTGTCCTCGCCGATACCGAGGAGCTTTCCGAGGCGCCGGTCGGAAAACCCGAAGGCTTTGGCCCGCCCCAGGATTTCGGCCGTCTCCGGCGCGATCGGGCCCCCTCCGGCCGGGTCGGCGAACTCCCCGGCCCTTGCCCGGAGCAGGCCTTCCTCTTCGATGATCTGTCGGACGTTCTCGAGGAACCAGATGTCGATCCCGGTCATCCCGTTGATCTCCTCGATCTTCCACCCGTCACGGATCGCCTCGCCGATGTAGAGGAGACGCAGGGAGTTGGGCTTCCGGAGCTTTTCTTCGATGATCTTCCGCCGCCCGGGATTCTCCGAGGATGCGGGGGGAAGGACCTCGTCGAAACCGTACACCCCCGTCTCCAGCGACCGGAGCGCCTTCTGGAGCGACTCCTTGAAGGTGCGCCCGATCGCCATCACCTCCCCCACCGACTTCATCTGGGTCCCCAAGAGGTCCTTCGTCTGCGGGAACTTCTCGAAGGTGAACCGCGGGATTTTCGTGACGACGTAGTCGATCGTCGGCTCGAAGGAGGCCGGCGTCTCCCGCGTGATGTCGTTGGGGATCTCGTCCAGGGTATACCCGATTGCGAGCTTGGCGGCGATCTTGGCGATCGGGAAGCCCGTCGCCTTCGACGCCAGCGCCGACGACCGGGATACGCGGGGATTCATCTCGATCACCACCATCTTCCCCGTGTCGGGGTGTACGGCGAACTGGATGTTGCTACCCCCCGTGTCCACGCCGATCTCCCGGATGATCCGCAGGGCTGCGTTGCGCATCAGCTGGTACTCCTTGTCGGTCAGCGTCTGCGCGGGGGCGACGGTGATCGAGTCGCCGGTGTGGACCCCCATCGGATCGAGGTTCTCGATCGAGCAGACGATGACCACGTTGTCCTTGAGGTCGCGCATCACCTCCAGCTCGAACTCCTTCCACCCGATCACCGACTGCTCGACCAGGACCGTCCGCTTCGGGGAGGCGTCCAGGGCCCACCGGATCCCCTCCTCGTATTCCTCCCGGTTGTACGCGATGCCGGCGCCCGTACCGCCGAGGGTGAACGACGGCCGGATGATGGCCGGGTAGCCGATGTCGGGGATGACACGGATCGCCTCATCCAGCGACCGGATGTACCCGGATCGCGGGACCACCAGGCCGAGCTTCTCCATCGCCTTCCGGAACAGGTCCCGGTCCTCGGCCTTCTGGATCGCCTCGAAGCTCGCCCCGATGAGCTCGACCTTGTACTTCCGCAATATTCCCATCTCGTGCAGGGAGACGGCGATGTTCAGTCCGGTCTGGCCGCCGATCGTCGGCAGGAGCGCGTCCGGCCTCTCCCGCTCGATGATCTTTCCGACCATCTCCGGGGTGATCGGCTCGATGTAGGTTCGGTCGGCGAGATCCATGTCGGTCATGATGGTCGCCGGGTTGCTGTTCACCAAAATGACCGTGTACCCTTCCTCCTTCAGGGCCTTGCATGCCTGCGTGCCGGAATAGTCGAACTCGCACGCCTGTCCGATGATGATCGGGCCCGAGCCGATCAGCATGATCTTCTTTATGTCGGTTCTCCTGGGCACCGCTCAGATCTCCTGGATGTACTGGCCCAATTACAGTTCCTCTTCCCCCGTCAGGTACCGGTAGAACCGCGTGAACAGGTACCGGGAGTCGTGGGGGCCCGGAGAGGCCTCCGGGTGGTACTGGACGGAGAAGCACCGCAGGGAAGGGACGGCGAGACCCTCCACCGTCCGGTCGTTCAGGTTGACGTGGGTGATCCTGGCCCTGTCCCCGAGGGACCCGGGATCCACGGAATAATTGTGGTTCTGGCTTGTGATCTCGACCCTGCCGGTGGACAGGTCGGAAACCGGCTGGTTGCAGCCGTGATGGCCGAATTTCAGTTTGAAGGTATTCCCGCCCAGCGCCAGCCCCATGACCTGGTGTCCGAGGCAGATCCCGAACATCGGGACCTCGCCCAGAAGTCGGCGGACCGTTTCCACGGCGTACGGAACCGCCTCCGGGTCTCCCGGCCCGTTGGAGAGGAAGACCCCATCCGGCTTTACCTCCAGAATCCGATCCGCGCCGGTCGACGCGGGGACGAGCGTGACGTCGAAGCCGTGGGACACCAGCATCCGCAGGATGTTCTGCTTGATCCCGAAATCGATCGCGACGATTTTCGGGATCTTCCCGAACCGTCCGCGGTACCCGGATGCCGGCAGGTACCCTTTCTCCAGGTCCCAGTCGCCCGTCTCCCAGTGCGTCTCGCGGTCCGACGTGACCTCCCTGACGAGGTCGCGCCCGACGATCGACGGGAGCTCCTTCGCCTTCCTCGCAAGGCGGGCTTCATCCAGGTCGACCGAGGAGATAACCCCCATCTGGGAGCCCTTGTCCCGGAGGCGCCGGGTCAGCGCCCGGGTGTCCACCCCTCCGATCCCGCAGACGTGATACCTGCGCAGGTAGCCGTCGAGGGTCTCCACGTGCCGCCAGTTCGATGCGAGTCTCCACGCCTCCCGGACGATGAACCCTTCCACCCGGGGACGGGACGACTCGACGTCGTCCGGGTTGATCCCGGTGTTCCCGATCTCGGGGTAGGTCATCGTGACGATCTGCCCCTTGTAGGACGGGTCGGTGAGCACCTCCTGGTACCCGGTCATCCCGGTGTTGAAGACCACCTCGCCCGCGCCCTCCCCTTCGTATCCGAAGGCTGTGCCGCGGAATATCGTCCCGTCGGCCAGCGCCAGGATCGCTTTCCTCTCAGGCACCGGCCGCTACCCCCGCAAGGAGGGAGTGGGTGACGCGGCCGCCGCGGATCGTGACGACCGCCCGGCCCCGCAGTTTCCAGCCGAAAAAGGGGCTGTTCCTCGATTTCGACCGAACGTCCGCCTCCCGGTATTCCCACTCCGCGTCCGGATCCACGATTGTCACGTCGGCGTCCGCCCCCTTCCGAAGGGATCCCTTCCCGGCGAGCTTCAGGATGCGGGCGGGATTCGCGCTCAACAGCTCGATTGCCCGCCCCGGCGCAACCTTGCCCCCGGCGAGAAGCGCGAGGGTCAGGGGGAGGGCGGTCTCCAGACCGATGATGCCGTTCGCCGCCTCGATGAACTCGCATCGCTTCACGTAGTCGTCATGGGGAGCGTGGTCGGTGGCGACCGCGTCGATCGTGCCGTCGATGAGTCCCTCCAGGAGGGCCATCCGGTCCTCCTCCGGCCGCAGCGGGGGGTTCATCTTCGCGTTCGTGTTGTACCCCTCGATGGCGGCGTCGGTCAGGGTGAAATAGTGCGGGGCGGTTTCCCCCGTGACGGGGAGCCCGGCTCTCTTGGCCATCCGGAGCAGGTCCACCCCCATCTTCGTGCTGATGTGCTGGATGTGAACCTTCCCGCCTGTCAGCCGCGCCAGCAGGATGTCCCGCGCGATGGCGATCTCCTCGGCGGCGGACGGGATTCCAGGTATCCCGAGCCGGCAGGCGGTCCACCCTTCGTGTGCGGCGCCCCCGTGGCTCATCTCCGCGTCCTCGGCGTGGGAGAGAATCAGCAGGTCGAAGGCCTTCGCGTACTCGAGCGCCCGCCGCATCAGCAGGGAGCTTGCGACCGGCCTGCCGTCATCGGAGAACGCCACTGCGCCCGCCTCGGAGAGTTCCGCGTAGTCGGTCATCTCCTTTCCTTCCATCCCTCTCGTGACGGCGGCCACCGGGAACACGTTCGCGAAGCTTTCCCTCTCCGATTTTTCCCGGATGTAGCGGGTGATCTCCACGTGGTCGTTGACCGGCTTCGTGTTGGCCATGCAAACGACGGAGCAGAAGCCCCCCGCCGCCGCCGCGGCCGTTCCCGAGCGGATGTCCTCCTTCCACTCGTATCCCGGGTCCCTCAGGTGGACGTGCATGTCGATCAGCCCCGGGACGACCCATTTCCCCGCCGCGTCGATCACCGTCCCTTCAAACCCTTTGGGCGCGCCGGGCCCCGATATCAGGTCCTTCACCTTCCCGTCCTCGAGGACGACGCCCCCGGTTTCGTCCCGGCGGCCGGCCGGATCGATGATTCTGCCTCCCTTAATGAGCAGCATCGTGACCTCCGGCGAGAAGGTAGAGGAGCGCCATCCGGACGGCGACGCCCGACTCCACCTGGTTCAGGATCCTTGACTGCGCGCAGTCCGCCAGGTCGTCGGAGAGCTCGATCCCCCGGTTGATGGGCCCGGGGTGCATGATTACCGCATCGTCCTTCGCGAGGGAGAACACGTCGCGGTTCAGGCCGAACTTCCTGGAATATTCCCGCAGGGACGGGAAGTAGGCGGTCTTCTGACGCTCCAGCTGGATCCGGAGCATGATGACGACGTCGGCGTTTCGGACCGCCTCCCGGATGTCGTAAGTGACCTTGGCCCCGGTCCGCTCCATCTCCCTTGGCGCCAATGTGGGGGGTCCGCAGAGCCAGAGGCTGGCCCCCATCCTTCCCAGCGAATGAAGGTCCGACCGGACAACCCTGCTGTGTAATATATCCCCTACAATCGCAATTTTAAGGCCGCTTATCTTACCTTTTGCCTTAATTATCGTGTAGAGATCCAGGAGTCCCTGCGAAGGATGCTCGTTGGCCCCGTCTCCGGCGTTGATGATCGAGCAGGAAACGAACCGGGACAGGAAGTGGGGCGCCCCCGAAGCGGGATGCCGGATGATGAGGATGTTCGGCTTCATGGCCTCGATGTTCTTCGCGGTGTCCAGGAGAGTTTCGCCCTTCGTGACGCTGGAGGTCGCCGAACTGAAATTCACCACGTCCGCGGACAGCCGCTTCCCGGCGATCTCGAAAGACGTCCGGGTCCGGGTGCTCGGCTCGAAGAACAGGTTCACGGCGGTTTTCCCGCGAAGCGCGGGGACTTTCTTGATGTCCCGGGTGAGCACCTCCTCCATCGAGCGGGCCGTATCGATGACGAACTCCATCTCCTCCACGCGGAAATCGGCAAGTCCCAGGACGTGCCGCCGTCTCCATTCCACGGTCATTGATTCCCCCTCGCCGGCGTGGATTCGTTGAGAAGGACTTTCCATTCCTCCCGGCTCCCCTGGACCATGACGTCGACCGTTTCGTTCCGGGACGTGGGGACGTTCCGACCCACGTAATCCGCCCGGATGGGGAGCTCCCGGTGCCCGCGGTCGATGAGGACCGCCAGCTGGATGTTCTTCGGGCGGCCGAAGTCGATCAGCGCGTCCATCGCGGCGCGGATCGTGCGCCCCGTGAAGAGCACGTCGTCCACGAGAATGACCTTCTTCTCGTCGATGGAGAAGGGGATTTCGGTCCGTTTCAGGCGAGGCTGGTATCCGGCTCGCGACAGGTCGTCCCGGTAAAGGGTGATGTCAACGTACCCGGCCGGGACGTCAACTCCCTCGATGGCCCGGACCTTTTCCTTGATGAACTTCGAAAGCGGAACGCCCCCCGACATGATCCCGACCAGCACGAGGTCCTCCGCCCCCTTGTTCTTCTCCAGAATCTCGTGGGTCAGGCGCGAGAGAACACGCTCCATCCCTTTCGCGTCAAGGATCACTTTCTTGCCCACCTTTTTCATCGCACAGGTTCCTCCGGGTACGCCCGCGTTTGGGTTTCACGGCGAAAAAAAAACCTCCCCGGAAGAGTGGGGAGGCGGCGTGGTGGTCAATGAGTGTTCATCCCTTGCTAACCTCTCGGGATTAGCTTAAAAGGCTGGAAACGATCCTACTCCATGGATCCGCACCCGTCAACCGGTTTCGCGGGCG
>CAYILU010000105.1:0-5955 GCA_964364235.1 uncultured bacterium
TATATCCTCTCGGGCGACCTCGGGCGGTAAGCACTAAGGCTTGTTATCGCCCGCCGGCCGGATCATTCCCCCTCCTCCCGGCATCTTTTCGATCTCGAGCAGGTGGTCGAGCGCGGCCAGCAGGGGTTTTTCGGACCCGGCCGCAAGCTCCCCCGACCCGGTGAACAGGGGAGCGTAGTCGAACCCGAGCGCCTCTTTCGCCCCGGCGCTCTTCCCCAGCGCGGAGAGCGCCTTCTTCGCGCCCGGCCCGTCCTTTTTCCTCGCCGCCGCGACGGCCTCGCCGAAAAGCACGCCGGGGTCGTCGGAGACCTGGGAGGACAGGAGCTGGAAATAATCCCCCGCGAGGGAGTCCATCCCGATGTAGAGATACCCGAAGCCGAGCACCCGGCGCTCGTAGACCTCCTGGAAGTCCTTTTTCTTGAGCTCCTGCAGGGCGACCTCCTTGCGGCCGTTCGCGTTCGCGAGGGTGAGGATGATCGCCTTGAGCATATAAGGCTTGAAGTAGTCCGGATCCCTCTTGATCGCCTCGTCGAGCCGCTCGATCGCCGTTTCCGGCACACGCTTCAGCTCCCCGGAGGAGGAACGGGCCGCCAGGAACAGCTGCTTCCCGAGGTTGTAATATTGCAGCGCGTAGTTTTTCGGCTTGTGGTCCAGCAGGTACTGCGCCTTCTCGACCCGCTTCTCCTTGACGATGCCGAGGAAAGCGTCGATCCGGTCGGGGATATCGTCCTGTGCGATCGAGGGGAACCCCGGATAGGCGTCGATGATCTTCAGGCCCTTGTCGAGGAGGATCGTCGTCGGGGTGCTGATGACCCCGAACTCGTTGTACCCTTTCAGCCCCGCGTCCAGCACCACGGGGAAGGTGATGCCCAGGTCCGCGACGGTTTTCCTGACCGCGGCGACATCCTCCGCCTTCATCTCCTGGTGGTCGGCGTTGATCGCGAGAAACTTCATCCCCAGCTTCTCGTAGCGCCGAAGCTCCTTCTCGGCGAAGGCGAGGACCGCGGAGGACCGGGAGCTCCAGGTCGCCCAGTAGATCACGACCAGCCCCTTCTCGCCCGAAAAGGAGGAAAGCTTCCCCCCTTCCCCGGAAATCCCCACGAACTCGATATCCGGCGCCTGGCTCCCCTTGTCCATCCCCCGAAGGGCGAAGGAGGATGCGGAAAACGGAAACGTGAACGTCCACAGGCAGACCAGTCCCGCGAATAAACCCTTGCTCATCCCCTTCATCGTCCCTCCGAATTCTTTGGGCGCACCGGGAAGGTAAAAATCACGGGGCCGCCAAGCCCCCCCTGGCGGCCCGTTCTCCCTCTTTGGACGCCGAAACTATAAAACCGCTTCAAGCAACGTAATAAAACCCTGTTTCGATATTATACGGAATTCAAGGGAAATGTTACATCCCGCCACGTTCCCGCTTTCGCCAGGCCGCACGCACGGTTTCCGCCCGGTTCGAGAAGACTCCGTCCGCCCCCCCCTCGACCAGCCGGAAAAAGAGGTCCGGCTCATCCACCGTGTAGGGGATCAGGAGCAGCCCGGCGCTCTTCACCTTCCGGACGCGCAGGAGCGACAGCTTCCGGTGGTCGGGGTGGATCGAGGGGAGGGAATAGCGAAGGCAGAAGGCGATATCGGAGGAGGACGGGCGGGCGGTCACCAGCCCGCATGCAAGGTCGGGACGCAGAGTCCGCGCCTTCAGGCACTCCTCCCGAAGGCCGGAGGAGAGGGCCACGCTGCCGCGATACCCCGTCGCGGCAAGCGAGTCGCACACCGCCGCCATTCCCCCCGCGGTCTTCACGTGGACGTTGATCGGGACGGCGCCGCGGACGAGATCCAGGGCGTCGGCGAGAAACGGGAGAGGCTCCCCGTTTTTCAGCCGGACCCGGCGCAGCCGGTCCGAGGTCGACCCGGCGATTACGATATTCTCTCTTCCCGTCCGCCCCGTGCGGGTGTCGTGCAGGATGACCGCTTGCCCGTCGACCGAAATCCTTACGTCGAACTCGATCATGTCGGCGCGGTCGGCCACCGCCAGAGAGATCGCCGCGAGGGAGTTCTCCAGGGCGCGGTCGGACGCCCCGCGGTGCGCAACGACGACCGGGAATGCGATCCCGTCCAGGAAGGCCGGAGTTTCCACAGGAGATAAGATACCTCAGGGGGACTGGAACCGCAGCATAACTCCTCGGGAACCATAAATTCCACAATAATTATATTTTCCCGGGCCCCCGGGAAGAAGATGGGGCTGGAGAAATAACCCCCTGTTAATAATGCACTAACTGGTTTCGCGCCCCTTCCTTTCAACAGGCCTTGTGAAAATCCTGTGGATAATTTTGTGGATTCTTTTCTCCGATCCTTTATCGTCCGGCCCTCCAACAAAATGCCTGTTTTTTATGCAGCGTTCCCCGCCCGAAATCCTCACTTCATCCGGTACTATTTTGTGGTCATCGTACCCGGTGATAGAATCGCGGCATATGCTGCGCGTGATCTACAACCCCGTCGCCGGCCCGAAAATGGTCCGCAAGATCGACCGGGTCGGCGACGTCCTCTCCGGAAGCGGAATCCCGTTCGAAATTCTCAAGACCTCGGGCCCGGGGGATGCGACCCTTCTTGCGAGGGAAGCGGCGTACTCGGGGGCGGATGCCGTCCTCGCCGTCGGGGGGGACGGGACGATCAACGAAGTGGCGAACGGGCTGGCGGGAAGCCCGACGAGGCTTGCGGTCGTCCCTCACGGGACGGGGAACGTTTTCGCCGACGAGATCGGGCTCCCGGAGACGGTGGAGGGATGTCTTGCCCTCCTCTCCGGGGGAGCTACGATCGAGATCCCGCTCGCCCGCGCGGACGGACGGTATTTCGTGCTGATGGCGTCGGCGGGGTTCGACGCCGAGGTCGTCGAGCGGATGGAGTCCCGGAATAAGCGTTACCTGGGGATCGCCGCCTACGTCCTCGCCGGGATGCGGCATCTGTTTCGCCGGCAGCCCACGCTGTGGATGGAGTTCCCCGGCCGCGAACGAATGGAGGCGCAGGCCGTCATCGTGTGCAGGGGAAAAATGTACGGAGGGGGCGTGACGATGGCCCCCGCGGCGAATCTATCAGCGAACAGCTTCCAGGTCGTTGCGCTCCGGAAAGCCGGCCGGTGGGCGATCATCCGTTTTACCCTCGACGCCCTGAGGGGAAAGCACGCCGCCTCCCCGTCCGTCCTCATTCGCGAAGCGACCGCCCTGCTCGTGCGCTGCCGTATCCCTTCGGCGGTGCAGGTCGACGGCGACTACCTCGGCCCCCTCCCCGTCCGGTTCGAGATGACGGACGTCACGCTCCGGATCGTCGTCCCCATGGAGTACCCATGAGGAAGAACCGCGGGGGGCTAACCCCGCGGCCCGGCCTTTCTTCTTCAGAAGTAGAGTTGCCCCTGGATCTGGAAGACGTTCTGCTTGTCGTCGTTGGCGAGGAATCCCTTCGCGTTCTTCTCGAACTCCGTCATCACGTAGTTGGCGCTGAACTTGACGTTGTGCCCCTTGAGGTACCAGTTGATGCCCGCGGTGAGGGTCTTCTGCTCCGTATCCGCCTTGTTCGAGTCCTGTTCGTAGATCTCGTACCGGACGGCGGGCTCCACGTTCAGGTCCGGGAGGAAGTAGCCCACCTGGGCGTACCACCCCCTGGGCTCCTTGTTGGCCTTGGAGGGATCGCTGAAATCCTCCTTCCAGGCATTGTACTCCACCTGGGCGGTGAGGCCCTGCCAGTGCCCGGACAGGTCTAATCCCCAGAGGGTGCGGTCCTCCTCGAAGGCGTTCCCTGCGTACTCGATCCCGCCCTGGGCGGCCCAGTTCGCCCCCAGCGTCAGATGCTTTCCCTTGCCCAGGTGAGCGTCGCTCTTGCTCTTCTCCACCCAGCCGGGGGGCGAGAGCTCGAGGCGAGCTACATAGAGGAGGCCGGATTTATGCACGGTGTTGCTGCTCACCGTGGCTCCGGACTCCCACCCATCCCCTCCGGCCAGGGAGTAGGCGATCGTCCCTTCCGCCAGCTTGCCGTGGAGAAGGAGGTGCGCCTGGTAATAGTCGTCGAAGAGGTTCTTGGCGTCCTCCGTCGAGAAAGGCCGCTCGATGAGCAGCTGGTTCGAGGAGGAGGTGAGGGAGACCCGGGAATAGGGAAGCTTCGTTTTCCCGAACCGGACGGAAAGGGGATCCGCAAACTTGTAGTCTCCGTAGGCATAGAGGATCTTTACCGCGTTGCTGGACTTGCCGGGGGCCTTGCTGTTCTTGTCTCCCTCGAAGGTGAGGTTGTACGTCAGGTTCTTCGCGATGTGGCCGCCGAGCTCCAGCCGGATCCTCCGCAGGTAGAAGTCCGTCTCGCTCTCATAAGAGGTCGGAGTCGCCTCGTCGCTCTTGATCAGGTCTCCCGCGTCGAACCGGGGCTGCAGGCGGATCCGGATGTTCAGATCCGTGTTTTCCGCCGCCTTGACGGTGACCCCCTTGCTCTCCTCGCCCAGAAGAAACCCTTCTGCGCGGGAGACGCCGCCCATGAGCAGGACCGCCGCCGCGACCGATGCGACCGTCTGAACGATTTTCTTGCCTTGCTTCATAACTCCTCCTTTATGTAGGTACTGGACGCAGTCGAGCGGGGGAGATCCCCCGCTGACTATCTCAGAATGTCCGCGCGATGTTATGGCCGTATAACAAGGACGTTAAGCTTCGATAAAAATCGACGGAGCCTGAAAACTATTTTTCCTCCACGTCCCGCCGGAACGGGTAGTTGCAGATCCTTCCCGTCTTCGGCTTCCGAAAAATCTTGCCCGCTGCCGCCCGGGGGAAGGGCCTGTTGCCGAAGCTGCCGAAGGAACGGCGGCCGAGGTCGCGCGAGGATTGTCGAGGATTGTTCATCAGGCAACGACCTCCGCGTCCTGTCCCTTCCCCTCCCGGAAAACTTCCTCCCAGGGAAGGTCGGCGGACACGAACCTCTTGATGTCCAACAGAAGAACGTGGGCCGACTCCTGCTCGGAGAAATAATTCTTGGTGATCTCGACGCCCGGGATGACCAGCATCCCGTACTTCGCCAGTGCCCGGCCGGCCTCCGACGCCAGCGCTTCCAGGTATCTGTCGAAGTTTTCCCCGGTGATCGTCTTGTTCAGCCGTTCCGCCCAGGTCCCGATCGTGCTGTCGCTGTTGTAGACATGGTCCGTGACGGCGATGACGTCGAACCCGGCCTGGCCGTAGATGTCCACCACGTCGTGAAGGGGGACGGTTCCGTTCGACCAGGTGGTGTGAATATGAAAATCGCAAAGAAGCATGATCGTTAGAGGAATTTATAACGGCCCGGGAATATGGCCCGATGAAGGAAGTGTGAAGAAGAGGTTAACGTTTGAGGGGATCCGGATGCCTTTTGATCCAGCGGGCATAGAAATCCGCCGATCGTGTCGCCACCCGCTCCAGGGTGCAAGATGACCGGGCAGCTTCCCCATTCGATTCCGCAACAATATATAATGGGTTCCGAGTAGTCGCCCCCGGGAGAAGTGTTGGGCCGATCCATTCTTATCGTGGAGGACGAGAAGGAGATCCGGGATCTCCTGGTCCACTACCTGCGCAAAGAAGGCTTCCTGCCGCTGGTCGCCCAGGACGGCGAAGAGGGCCTTTCGAAGGCCCGGGCGGAAAAACCGGACCTGATCCTGCTGGACATCCTTCTACCGAAAATGGACGGGCTGGAGCTCTTGAGGAAAATCCGCGCCGACCGGGAAATCTCCCGGACCCCCGTGGCGATGCTCACCGCGAAAGGGGACGAGACGGACCGGATCGTCGGGCTGGAGCTTGGCGCCGACGACTATATCCCCAAGCCGTTCAGCCCCCGCGAGGTCGTGGCCAGGATCAAGGCCATCTTCCGCCGCAGCCAGAAGGCGCCGGAAGAAATGGAAGAGAAGGTCTTCGAATACGACGGATTACGGATGGACGTGTCCCGCCACGAGGTCCGCTTCAAGGG
>CAYILU010000106.1:0-5951 GCA_964364235.1 uncultured bacterium
GTCGGGACAAAGAGACGCGCTGCGCCACGGACTCTCCTTTGCCTCGGACGGCGGAGGGGAAACGTGCGCCGTGAGCGGGCTTCCCGGAACGCGACGCCTCTTTCCCGGCGGGGGAGAACTTCTGGAAGTCGCCGTCCCGGAGCCGCTTCCGGCAAGGGAGGTCCCCCTTTCCGCACCGCTCGATCTATCTTTCGCGAAAGGATGGGCTCCTCCGCCTCCGGCGCCTCCCTCCGTCCTTCCGGAGCCGGTGTCGCTAAAGGAGTTTCACGACCGCGAGAAGGGGAAACAGTTCGGGGAGAAGGTCCACAAGGCGCTGGAGGCGTTCCCGCCGGTTCTTTCCCCGTGGCCGCCTTCGGTGCCGCTGCCGCCCGCCGTCTCCTGGGGTGAAGGCGAGGAGGCCCGCTGGAAAATCATATGCCGGAAGATTTCCGCGAGCGGATTTTTCAAGGAGCTGCGCGCGAGGTCTTTCGTCGGAACGGAAGTTCCGATGTTGGTCTGCAAAGACGGGCTATCGGAAGAGGAGCGCGCGGACCTGGTTGTCAGGACTCCGCGGCGGCCTGGGGATGCGGAACGAGCGGACGCGGAACATTGGATCGTGGATTACAAGACGGGGCGGCGGGAGAAGGATCAGGAGGAAAAATATTTCCGGCAGATGCGCGGCTATATGTCGATCCTTGCGGAGGCCTGGAACGTTCCGGTCCGCGGCTTCATCTGGTACGTCGAAACCGGCGAGGCGGTGGAACAGGCCGTCCCTTCGATGCGTTTGCATTGATATCGATGTGACACAAGACATGTTTATGATACAATGTGTCACGATATGAATCATGCCTTTGCGAAAAGGGGAGCGCGGCATGAAGACCCTGAACGTGCGTGAGGCCCGGAAGTCGATGACGCATCTGGAAAAACTACTTGAAAAGGAAGGAGAAGTAACGATCACACGGCGGGGGGAGCCGATCGCCCGGCTGTCTCCTGTGGGCCGGAAGAAAGGAATTCCTACCCACCGGGCCCTGCGGGAGTCGATCGCCCGGCAAGAAGTCCAAAGCGAGACGCTGGTAAGGGAAGACAGGGACGGGCGGGGTTGACGGGTACCGCGGGATGAGCGGCGTCTATTTCGACACGAGCGTCCTGGCCAAGTGGTACCTTCCGGAGCGGTACTCCGACGACGTGGATGTTTTCATCCGGGAGAACGGCCCTGTCCACGTAAGTGACCTGACCGTTGTGGAGATGAGAAGCCTTCTTTCGAGGCGCCGCCGGGAAGGTTACATCGATGCGAAGTCGGAGGCCCGGGTCTTCGCTACCTTCGAGGAGGACATCCGTAAGGGATCCCTCATCTGCCATCCGCTTCTTGCGGATCTTCCGAGGGGGGCCGCATCGCTCATATCGATCCTCCCGGATGTGCCTTTAAGGACGCTCGACGCGCTGCACCTTGCGATGGCCCGGGAGATCGACGCATCGGTGCTGGCGACCGCGGACAGGGTCATGGCCGACGCGGGGAAGGGGATGGAGATCGACGTCGTCTGGTTCGGAGATTGAAAACGCGTCCGCGCCGGAGTTGGCCTAAGGGGTTTCAGCGAATCGGTTTGAGGTAGATGAGCTTGTCGTCGCCCTCGTCGTAGTAGCCGGGAAGCGTGGCGGCGAGGGTGCAGCCGATCTTCAGGTAGAATTCCTGTGTGGCGCCGTAGCTCTCCTTCGAGGAGGTCTCGATGACGAGGATCTTCCCGCCGCGCCGCTTCACCTCCTCCTCCACGAACGCGACGATCTTCCGGCCGTACCCTTTCCCCATCCGGTCGGCCCGGGTGGCGAGCCAGTAGAGGTCGAAGGTGGACTTCGTCATCGGGTTCTTCCCGAAGCAGGCGTAGGCGGCGACCGTCCCGTCGTCCTCCACCAGAACGAAGGGGTGGTAGTCGTCCTGCTCCGGCCCGGTGAGGGCGATGTCCACGAGCTCCATCGCGACGTCGACCTCGTAAGGCTTGAATACCCCCGTCCCCTCTATCAGGCTTCGCACCGCCTCACGGTCCGCGGTCCCGATTGCCCGGATTCGGCTCATCGCGCCCCCCGGGCCAGCCCCAGCCGCAGGATGGCAAGGATCAGCGCGTCGTAGGAGAGGCCCTCCGCGCGTCCCGCGCGGGCGAGCCCCGCGTCCGGAGAGATGTCGGGGTTGGGATTCACCTCCAGGACGAAGAGCTTCCCGTTCCGGTTGGAGCGGAAGTCCACGCGGGAGTACCCGCACAGCCCGAAGATCCGGGCGCACTCGACCGTGATCGCCGCCAGGCGCCTGCGCGAGGCCTCGTTGACGTCGGCGGGGCACACCGGCGCGATCTCGGAGAAGGCCGGATGGGCCGGGTCCCACTTCGATTCGAAGGAGCAGACCCTCCACTTGCGGTTCCGGTAGATGAGCTCCGCGGGGGGGAAGGCGCGGTAGGGATCCTCCGACGTGCCGTTGCCGAGGACGGCGACGTTGAATTCCCGCCCCCCGACGTATTCCTCGGCGAGCGCCTCCTGGTTGTACCTCTCGATGACGAGCGCCACCCGTTTCTTCAGCCCCGCTTCGTCCTCGACGACGCTCTCCTCGGTGATCCCCGCCGATCCGTCTTCCCTCGCCGGCTTCACGATGACGGGGAAGGAGAGCCCCGAGCGGCCGCGGGGGACGCCGGAGTAGAGGCGGAACGCCGGGGTGGCGATCCCGTGGGAGGCAAGGATCCGCTTGGTGAGCGCCTTGTTGTTGCACACCGTGAGGGGGGACGGCCCGTTCCCCGTGTAGGGGATCCGGAGCAGCTCGAGGAAGGCGGCGCCGTGGGCCTCCTTCTGCGCGGAGTTCAGCGGGCATTCGCTCAGGTTGAACACCGCGTCCGCCCCGAAGGAGCGGATCGACCCGGCGAGCGCGACGATGTCCCTTCCGAAGGCGAAGTACTGCGCGTCGACCCCCGACCGGCCGAGCGCGTCCGCGACCGAGCGCGCGCTCACGGCGAGGTCCATGGACTCCCGCATCTTCGCGTCGGCGACCCCCGCGAGCGATTCCTCCACGGAGGTGTAGAGCACCGCCACCTTTTTCCCGGCGAGCTCCTGCGGCGTCATCGGGCGGGGACCTCCTGGCGGGAGAGGGCGTGGGAGAGGATCTCCGAGACGAGGGAGAGGTAGGACATTCCCATCCGGTCGGCCATGATCGGGAGGTCGCCGTACCCCGGGGAGAGGCCGGGGAGGGGGTTGCACTCGATGAACTGCGGGACCCCCTTCGCGTCGAGCCGGAAATCGATGCGGGAGAAGTCCCGGCACCCCAGCAGCCGGTAGATCCCCACGGCGCACCGCTCGATCCCCGCGACGACGCCTTGCGGGAACGACGGCGGGCAGCGGTACTCGACCTGGTTCTCCCAGTCGCGTTTGACCTCGAGGGAGTAGACGAACTCCTCGTTCCGCACGGTCCTGGGGGCGATCTCCATGACGCCGACCACCCGCGGGGCCGCGTTCCCGACGATCCCCACGGTGACCTCGGGGCCGGCGACGAATTCCTCGACGATGGCGTCCTGGAGGTATGTCCCGGTGACGAACCGAACCATCTCCCGCGCCTGGGAAGCCGTCGTGGCGCGCGAGGAGATGCGCACCCCCTTGCTCGACCCCTCGAAAACCGGTTTCACGATGACCGGGAAGACGAGGCCGGGATCGGAGAATTCTCCGGCCGAGCGGAAGGTGCGGAACCTCGGCGTGGGGAATCCTTCGGAGGCGACCAGCCGCTTCGCGACCGGCTTGTCCAGCGTCACGCAGAGGGTCAAAGGGTCCGAGCCGACGTAGGGGATGCCGAGCATTTCCAGCAGCGCCGGGACGTGCGCCTCGCGGCACCGTCCCCCCTCCCCCTCCGCGATGTTGAAGACGATGTCGGGACGGCTTTGCCTCAGGGCGTCGATGATGCCGGGCCCCGCCCCGAGGCGGACGACCTCGTGGCCGAGTGCGGCGATCGCGTCGCAGAGATGCCCCACGGTCGCCTCCGAGTCGTACTCCTCGAAGGCGTCTTCCGGGAGGTGGGCAGGAGGGTTTGCGGGCTTTACGTTGTAGGAGAGGCCGACTCGCACCGTCTCCTTCTCCGGGCCATCCGCTCGTTCCCCGCGGGGATGAGCGCCTTGACCTCTCCGGTCATCAGGCGGTACACGTCCAGCCGGGGAGGAAGCCCCTCGGCTTCCGGCTGCGCGGAAGGCCGTCCGTCGTCGCGCGGCTCCAGGTAGCTGACGATGATCCCCTCGTAGTTGCGCAGGATCGTCCGCTGCTCGCCCATCGCGAGGATATAGTTGGGCATGAGCGGGATCTTCCCCCCGCCTCCCGGGACGTCCACCACGAACGTCGGGATCGCCAGGCCGGAGGTGTGGCCGCGCAGGGCCTCCATGATCTCGACTCCCTTGGACAGGCGCGTGCGGAAGTGCTCCAGCCCGCGGACCTGGTCGCACTGGAACAGGTAGTAGGGCCGGACCTTCGCCTTGAGGAGCTGCGTGTTGAGCCGCCGGATGATCTCCGGGTGGTCGTTGATCCCCTTGAGGAGGACCGTCTGGTTGTTCACGGGGACGCCGGCGCGGAGCAGCCGGTCGCACGCCTTGCGCGCCTCGTCCGTGATCTCGCGGGGGTGGTTGAACTGGGTGTTCACCCAGATCGGGCCGTACTTCGAAAGCAGGGCGCACAGTTCGTCGTCGACCCGCATCGGGAGGACCACCGGCACGCGCGTGCCGATCCGGATGATCTCCACGTGCGGGATCTTGCGCAGGCCCTTCAGGATGAACTCGAGGCGCGGCGTGGGGAGCGTGAGGGGATCCCCGCCGGAGATAATGACGTCCCGGATCTCCTCGTGCCGCTTGATGTAGGAGAACATCTTGGTGAGCTCGAACTCCGTCTTCGCGCCTTCCCCCAGCGCCCAGATCCGTTTCCGCGTGCAGTGCCGGCAGTACATCGAGCAGAAGTTGGTCACCACCATCAGGCACCGGTCGGGATAGCGGTGGGTGAGGCCCGGCACGGGGCTGTCCTTCTCCTCGTCGAGCGGGTCGTCCTCGCCCACGTCCATCCCGAAGTACTCCTCGGTGCGGGGGATCGCTTGGAGCGCGATCGGATCCGCGGGATCGTCGAACCGGATGAGCGACAGGTAGTAGGGGGTGATGCCGAGGTGGTAGATGTCGTTCACGCGGTTGAGGATGGTGGCTTCCTCGGGCGAGAAGTAGCGCAGCCTGGCGAGTTCCTTGATGGAGGTGATGCGGTGGGAGAGCTGCCACCGGTAGTCGTTCCACTGCTCCCGGGTCACCTGCGGCCACGGCAGGCCCACGGGGTTCGGGCCGTCCGGCCTGGCGTTCAGCGGAACGGAATCGTCACCAGGGTTTTGGTCCATGTCCTCCTCGTTTTCTCCTCGCTCGCGCGGTTGGGTTGCCCGCCTCCTGCCGGTTCTTATCGCCTTATCGCCCGCTGGTCTTCACCCAGAAGAATTCGACGGGAGCCTTGCCCTTGTTGGAGAAGGCGAACTCCTTCTCGGCATAGAAGTAGAGGCTCTCGCCTTTCCGCGCCAGGTAGGTGGCGTTCCCCAGGCGCAGGCCCAGCCGGCCCGAGAGGATGAACACGTAGTTCTCCCCCTCCTGCGCCGGCTCGAGCGGCGCCTCCTTGCCCGGCTTGATCGTCGCCCGGTAGGCGACCATGGAGCGGTAGCGGCTCTTGGGGATCAGGGTGTCGAAGGCCTGGTATCCCGTCACGTCCGAGGGTAGGGCGTCCGTTTTCCGGAAGAGCACCTTCTCCTCGTCGTCGTCGGCGAAGAAGGAGGAGGGGGTTTCGTTCAGCGCGGATAGGATTTCGAGGAGGTTGGCGACGGAGGGGGATGTGTGGTTCCGTTCGATCTGCGAGATGGCGCCCTTGGTGAGGCCCGCTCTCTCCGCCAGGTCGGCCTGGGCAAGGCCGTTGATCTGCCGCAGGTGCTTGATCCTTGCCCCGATATC
>CAYILU010000107.1:0-4364 GCA_964364235.1 uncultured bacterium
TTTCCCGCCGCGGAGACGGCGAACGGCGTCCCCGTCCGCTCCGCGCCCGCCTTCACGAAGAACTGGATCTCCGCCCCGCCGGCCGGCGTCCCGGCGATCGTCGCCTTTCCCTCCACCGTCCCCGTCTTCGGGGAACACCCCGTGGCGGAGGCCAGGAGCAACGCACAGGCAGCCAGGGCGGCCGCCTTCCCCCGGATTCGTTTCCTCTCCGCTTTCCTCACGTTTTCCCCCTGCCGGTCCATGCAAGCAGCAGCGCGCACCCCAGGTAAATCGCCGCCCCCAGAAGCGTGGTCACGCGGTACCCCAAGTTCAGCGTCCACGCCTGGGTCAGCGCCGCCCCCAAGACCGACGCGGCCCCGTTCGCGGCGAAGTAGAACGGGACGGGCCCGCCGTCTCCCCCGAACCGCCGCAGGCCCGCCGGGAAAAACCGTCCCATCACCAGGGAGGGAGGAAGGGTGAAAGCCGCCGCGACCGCCAACCGAACCCCCGATGATGCCCCCGCCCAGCGGGCAAGCCACGGCCCCCCGTAATAAAGATACGCCGAAACCAGGGCCGCGGCGAGCGCAAGGCCCGGGCCGGCGGGTCTTGCCCCGTCGCGACCCGCGAGGTACCCCCCAAGGCCCGAAAAGGCGAGGATCATCGTGAGGCCCGCGGCGAACGCCATCAGGGGTGCGCCGAACAGGAGCGCCAGCCGCTTGATCATCACGATCTCCCAGACGATGTAGGCCATGCCGACGAAAAACATGTACGCCGTGGCGGCCGGGGAAAGGCGGGCGAGGTTGCGGCGGGCGATAACCGCGGCGGGCGCAACGAGAAATAGCGCGCACAGCGCCGCCGCGCTCGCGAGGAAGCCCCGCAGCATCGCCACCGCGCGGTCCTCGAACTCGGAACCCTTCGTCGCCGCGGCGGACAGGAACGCGCCGGGCCTGAGCGTGTAATAGAAAAAGGGGCGGTCGTCCGTCGGCGAGGAGAAGTCGAAGGGCGTCCCGCCCGCCTCTTCCCGCCCGGAAAGGATCCTCCCCGGCAGGCCCGTGGCGGGCCGGTCCGGCGCGATCACCAGGGGAAACCGCATCTCCTCCGAATAGCGTCTCGCGGCGGCGATCTCCGCCTCCGTCCAGGGGGTCCGCCGCACCAGGATGTTGAGGAGCCCCCGGTCCCGAAACGCCAGGACGTGCCGGGAGGGATCCGGGCTGCCGAGAGACACGAGGGCGTCCCGCGCCATCGCCAGGATCCTCCACACCCGGCGTTCGTAGACGAACCTCGTCACGCTGAACACGCCGGACTCCGACAGGTGCGACAGGTATTCCCTGAACGCCTCCACGGTGTAGAGATGATCCTCGGTCATCGTGAACGCTCCCGCCGAAGGCGGGATCCGGCCGAACACCTGGGTCATCTGGATGACGTCGTACCGGTTCCTGTCCGAGGCGAGGAAGTTGCGCCCTTCCGCCACGACCGCGCGGACGCGGGGCATCCGGTAGGGCCGCCCCGTGAACTCCCCGAATTCCCCGTCCGCGGCGCGGACCACCAGCGGGTTGACTTCCACCGCGGTCACCGAGAAATCGCCGGAGGCCAGGGCGCACAGGATGTCCTTCCCCCCTCCCGGGCCGATGACCAGCGCCGACCCCCTCCCCCGCAGGCGGTACGCCGCGGAAGCGACGTTGCTCCGGAACGCCTCCAGGGACGCGGGGTTTTTCCCCGTCCCGAAGAGCGCCGTGTAGCCCGTGTCGTCGACCACCATCCCGATCTGCTCCGGGACGGTCCCCGTGTACGTCGCGCTCACCCCCCACGCCTTGGCCGATTCCTCCCCGGAAACGGGGTAAACCGCGACGCGGGAATTGGCGTCCCATCGTGTCCAGAGGATGTCGGGCTCGTACCTGCCGCGCACGAACCGGATTTCGGCGAACCCGTAGCGCGCTTCGGCCAGACCGGCGAGCAGGAGCAGAGCCGAAAGCGCGAGGAAGCCCCCCGTCCATCTCCCGGAGACGCCCCCCCGAACGGATCCCTTCCGGGCGAACGCGGCTGCGGAAAGGGCGAACAGGGCCGACAGGAAAAGGAACGCCGCGGGGCCGGACCCCCCTGACATCGCGGCGAGATAGGCCGGAACGCCCGCCGCGGAGCCGCTCATCATCACGAGGTAGGTCCTCCCCTCCTTCCCCCGCACCGAGAAGGCCATCGCGAAGACGGCCCCCGCACCCGCGAAGGGAATGGAGAAGAAAACGAGCAGGAGTCCGATCTGGAGCGTCTCCCCGCCCGCGGGCAGGTGTCCCGCCCCCGCCCGGAACGGCTCGAAATACGGCTGGTGGAAGATCTCCAGAAGCCTCCCCCCCCACACCGGGTAACGGGAAAAAAGAAGGAGCACGAGGTACGGCATCGCGGTGAAAACGAGCGAGACGGAGGAAAACCAGGCGCCGGCGGAGGGAGGAACATCGACGAAACCGCCGGGAGCGCCGGGGCGACGCGCGAACAGGTACGGGAGAAGTCCCCCGACGGCAATCCCGAACATCGCGATCGCGATCGCCAGCGAGGCGAAGTGGTACCACATCACTACGGAGAATACGCGGGTGAGGAGGACCTCGTACGCCAGGGTCCCGGCGGCGGCCAGGAAGACCGGCATTTCACCACACCTCGTTCACGACGATGTCGATCCCGGTCAGGCGGTCCCCTTCCTTGACGGTGACGGAATGCTCCGCGTTCCCCTCGTAGCGCCCGTAGAGATCGCCGGGGGCCGGCGAGCCGCCGTAGCCGCTGCGCGCCCCGAGATGATATCTCCCCGCGACAGGCACCGGCAACCGGTACCGGCCATCCTCACCGGTCACGTCCGAGAGAAAAACCGGCTTGTTCAGGAGGTCGGGGTTGTCGTAGAGCGCCGCGTAGACTCCCTTCCTCGGCCTGCCGCTCGCATCCAGGATCCGACCCTCGATGGAGGAGGCGGCCTTGTACTCCCCGGAATAGACCGGCGTGTTCCGCAGTTTCAGGGCGGTCAAGGGGATCGCCACCCGCGCGTATCGCCCCGCCGCGACAAGTACCGGGTTCGCGGCGTAATACCCGAACTGGTCCCCCTTGCGGAGCGGTCCCGCCACGCCGCCGGCCGCCCTCTTCCGCGCCACGAGGTAATATTTCCCTGGAGGGAGGTCGAGGATGAAGCTCCCATCCTCGGCGGTGGGGGCGGAAGCGGCGAACCCCAGGTCGCGGAAGGCCGTCTCCGTTCGGAAATAGGCGCCCACGTAAACGCCTGAAACAGGGAACCCGCCGGCCACCACGCGGCCGGCAACCCCGGTCCCGCCGGGCGGCTCGGGAACCGGAAGGCCAGGCTCCAGGAACTCCTCCAGGCCGATGTACAACTCCCGCAGGGGGCCGTGTACGGCATACACCGGGTTGCCCCCGAAGTAGGCGAAACGGTCCCCGGGGGCGACGGGGCGGCCGTAGTCGCCATCCCGGCGCCACTGGACAAAGAGGAAATACCGGCCGGCGGGAAGATCGAACGCCGCATTCCCCTGATCGTCCGTCGAGCCGCTCACGGCGGGAGACTCTCCCCCCGCTTCCGGGGAACGGCGCCATTCCACCCGTGCATCGGCAACCGGCGCCTCGCGGTACGTCACCCGGACAATATGCCCGACCCGTTTTTCCGGATCCGGTTTGACCGGCATGCCTTCGGCAGCCGGGCGGTGCTTGAGGGAACAGGCCGCCTGCGCAAGGATGAGGAGGATGAAAAGGAGAACGCCGGTGGACCGGCATATACGCGGAACACCCTTGCGCAATCGCCCCTACCAGACCTTGAAGACCGTGATGTCGAGCCCTTCCCGCTTCTCGCCGGTCCGCACCACCACGCCGGTCGGGTTGATCGACCCCTCCTCGTAGCGGCCGTACAGGTCGCCGATCCGCGGGGGACCGCCGAAGCGGTTCCGCGCGGCGAGATAATACGTGCCTCCCTTGGGAAGGTAGATGATGTATTTCCCGTCCGGCCCGGTCCGCTCGCTCACGTATTTCGGCCGCTCGGACATCTGCACGTACGTGTAGACGTGGACCCGGGCCCCTTCCACGGGGTTTCCATCCGGATCGCGGACCGTCCCCGCGAACGCCGTCGTCCATTCCATGGGGGGGGTGAAGGAGCGTACCTCCGTGTCCTCCTTGGTGTTCATCAACAGGTTCAACGAAGCCTTTTCCCCCTCGCGCACACGGATGGGGATGGGGGCGGTGCGCTGGTCGCCTGCCATCAGCGGCCCGCTGTTCTCCAGGTTCGCACGGTGCCGTGCCACCAGGACGTAATCGCCCGGCGGGAGATCGATCGAGAAAGTGCCGTCCGCGGGCGTCGGCGCGTGCAGAATCACGTCGGCGGGTCCGTAGGGGTCGGCCCCCTTCTTGTA
>CAYILU010000107.1:4464-5910 GCA_964364235.1 uncultured bacterium
CATCCGTGAAACCTCCTTCTCCCTATCGGGGCAAACCCGTTGATGTCATCCGTAAAAGGACTGGAACAGGGTCCCCGCGACGACCGCCGCCGTCACCCCGAATCCCAGGTAGAGCGCGAACGCCCGCCGATCATACACGCCAAGGAGCGCGTAGATCGCCGGGAGGCTGGTGACCGGACCCCCGACGAGCATCGCCATCGCCGCCCCGGGGCTCATCCCCGAGGAGAGCAGTCCCTTGATGACGGACGGCGCCATCACCTGGGTCAGCGGCAACGGGATGGAGATCAGGGTGGCGAACAGCACGGAGAGGGCCGATTTCCTCCCCAACAGCGGTTCCACGGCGTTTGCGGGAACATAATAGGTGATGACCGACTGGAGGAACAGCGCCGCCAGAAGATATTTCCCGACCAGGAGTCCCATGTCCCGCAGCCTCTCGAGGAAGAAGAGGAACCGGTTCCCGCGGTCGACGATCCCGCCCGGATCCCCGGCATGGGCAAAGCATCCGGCCTTCACGATCTCCTCGAACCCCGGCCGGACGGCGCCCGCCTCCGCATACATCTTTTCCACCTTGAAGCTCGTCCCCGGGAGAATCCCCCGCCGGGCAAGCGCAAGGGCCGTGAAGCCGGTCGCCACCCCCACCACGGCGGCGGCGCCGAGTTTCCACAGTGCGTACGTCCACCCTAACTGCCCCACGGTGATCAGGAAGGCGTCCGGCGACATCATCGGGGAAGTGATGAGAAGCGCCAGCACGGGCGGGAGCGAGACCCCCGACGCGGAGAGCGCGATCACCACCGGCAGGATGCCGCAGGAACAAAGCGGGGAAATCAACCCCGCAACGACGGCCACAAGGATCGACGCCTTCTCGTGATGGACCAGGGAGGCACGGATGCGCCTGTCCCACATGAGCGTCTTGATGACCGCGGCGAACACGATCCCGCCCAGGTAATAGGGCCACAGGGCCTTCGCCTGTTCGAGGAAAAGCGCCGCGACGATCCGGATGTCGTTCGACAAGTCGTTTTCCCTACCGATAGAGGTTGTAGGGGAGGATCATCTTCCCGGAGGCGTCGCGGTAGAGGACGCGGTCCCCGGTGATGTTCTCCAGCGCCCGCGCGGACCACTCCCGTACGTTTACGTCGGGATTCTCGAGCGTATTCCGCAGCGCCGCTTCGGCGGGCGCGGCCAGCAGGATTCCCAGCGACCACGCGCACTCCACCTTCACGCCGACGTCGCCCTCGTCGAGCCACCGCACAAGAGCGGCGTACGATTTTGCCGTCCCGCATTTGCTGAGCGCGCGCGCCGCGGCCGCCTGGATCACCGGGTCCTTCTCCGTGTCCAGCACGTCGAGGACGACCCCCTCGGCCCGGGTGTCCTCGATGTCCTCGAAGGACCGCAGCATCGCCTTCCTCGCCCTGCCCGTCGAGGAGGGAAGCGCGGCGATCAGCGACG
>CAYILU010000108.1:0-5847 GCA_964364235.1 uncultured bacterium
GCTCTCCCAGCTGAGCTACAGCCCCACGATATGCAGCAACGGAGAATATCCGATCATGTTACAAATTGCAAGCAGGCGGGGGACTCACTTTTCCTTTTCCTTTTTCCTGGAGAGCAGGAACACGGCGCTCTCTGCGAAGAGGTTCGGGCGCACGCCCTGGAGCACGCGGCCTCCCCGGTCGGTGGAAAGATAGACCCTCTTCTCCACCGTGACCGAATTCTTCCGGCAGTACTCCTCGAAGTCCAGGATGGAGCAGAAGTGGATGTTCGGGGTGTCGTACCATTCGAAAGGCAGGAACTCGGTCTTGGGCATCCTCCCGTTGAACAGCAGGTACAGCCGCATCCGCCAGAAGGCGAAGTTCGGGAGGCCGACGACGCTCTTCTCCCCCACCCGCAGCATCTCCGATAGGACCACGTCGGGTTTCTTCGCCGCCTGGATCGTCTGGTTTAGGATGATGTAGTCGAAGGAGCGGTCCGGGTAGTCGCGCAGCCCCTCGTCGATGTCCCCCTGCAGGACGGTCAGCCCCTTGGCGATGCAGGCCCGGACCCCTTCCTCGGAGATCTCGATGCCGCGGCCGGTCACCCCCTTCTGCTGGACGAGCTTGGCCAGGAGCGACCCGTCGCCGCACCCCAGGTCCAGGACCTTCGTCCCCTGCGGGATGAGGTCGAGGATGATGCTGTGGTCGATCCGCGCGCCTTCGGGCATCATGACCCCGACCCCGGACCGGCGATGCCGTTGCGGACGGCCACGTTCATGAGGAAGTTCTGGATGATCTTCAACATCTCCCCCTCGTCCAGGAGGAAGGCGTCGTGGCCGTACCGGGAGTCGATCTCGCAGTAGGTGATGTCGACGCCGTTCACCATGAGGGCCTTCACGATCTCCTTGGACTGGTAGGGCGGGTAGAGCCAGTCCGACTTGAACGATATGACGAGGAACTTGGACTTGACCTTCTCCAGCGCCTTGACGAGGGACCCCGAAGGCAGGGAGAGGTCGAAATAGTCGATCGCCTTCGTGATGTACAGATAGGAGTTCGCGTCGAACCGGCTCACGAAGGCGTCACCCTTGTAGCGGAGGTAGGTCTCCACCTCGAAGTCGAGGTTGAAGCTGTAGCCGAGCGTCTTCTTCCCCCGGAGGCGGCGGCCGAACTTCTCGTGCATGGAGTCGTCGGAGAGATACGTGATGTGCCCCACCATCCGGGCAAGCGCGAGCCCATCCTTCGGGACTTCCCTGCCGTAGTAATCGCCGTCGTGGAAGTTCGGGTCCGCCATGATCGCCGCCCGCCCCACCTGGTTGAAGGCGATCTGCTGGGGGGAGTGCTTCGCCGTCGTGGCGATCGGGATCGAGGCGATCACGCGGTCGGGATAGGACACCGCCCACTGGAGCGCCTGCATCCCCCCCATCGACCCCCCCGTCACCGCCAGGAGCCTCTCGATGCCGAGGTGGTCGATCAGGTGCTTCTGGGTCCGCACCATGTCGTTGACGGTGATGATCGGGAAGGAGAGCGCGTACGGCTTTCCCGTGGCCGGGTCGACGGAGGAGGGGCCGGTGCTCCCCTGGCACCCGCCGATCACGTTCGAGCAGATCACGAAATACCGGTCGGTGTCGAACGCCTTGCCGGGGCCGATCGTGTTGTCCCACCAGCCCGACTTGGGGTCGTCCGCGGAATATTTCCCGGCGGCGTGCGAGTCCCCCGAGAGGGCGTGCAGGATGAGAATGCCGTTGGTCTTGTCCCTGTTGAGCCTTCCGTAGGTCTCGTAGGCGAGCGTGATCGGCCCGAGCCGGCCTCCCCCCTCGAGGGTCATCTCGTGGGGGGGCTCGCAGAAGGTGAACTGTCTCTTCTTTACCAGCCCGACCGAGCCTGGCTCTTTCCTTTGGGTCATCGGTTCGCCTGTTTCCGGGAGCCGGAATTCGAAATGTAACTTTTTATGTTATCCGCAAGGGGGCGCGCATTCAACCACCGACTTGCGCGAGTTCCGCCAGTCTGTGCAGGATCGTCGCGGTCGCGCCCCAGATGACGTGCTTCCCGTAGTCGAAAAAGTAGACCCGGTTCCGCTCCCCGCGGAACGTGGACTCGGCGAAGCGGTACCGGCCGAACTCCGCGAAGATCGGCAGGGGGGCCTCGAAGACCTCGGCCATCTCGAACTCGTCCAGCCGGAAACCGGCCGTCGGCGAGAGCCTCGCGACAAACGGCTGGATGCAGAACCCCGTCACGGTGATGACCGGGTCCATCGACCCCAGGACCTCCACGTCGTCGCGCAGGATGCCCAGCTCCTCCCCGGCCTCCCGCAGCGCGGTCTCCAGCAGGTCGGCGTCGCCGGGGTCCCGGCTACCCCCCGGGAAGCAGACCTGTCCCTTGTGGTGGGGGACCTGCTCCGTGCGCCGGGCGAGCACCACCGTGACCTCGTCGCCGCGGGCGCGCAGCGGGACCAGCACGCCGGCGGACCGCAGCCCCTCGGGGGGAGCAATACGATACGCGAGGGGCCGGAGCACTCCCTTAAGGCGCGGGAAGAACCCGTTCCCTACCTCCACATGGCCACCTCGGCGATGTTCCCGGGGAGCAGCTCGACGGAGAGCTTCGGCGGCCCCACGTCCAGCCCCCGGAGCTTCTCGACCACCTTGTCCGCCGGGGCCTGGGAGACGAGCAGGTACCCGGTTTCCCCCCTTGGCGTGGTTTCCTTCTCCAGGCTCGACAGGTAGGGGAACTGGGTGTGGATCGCCTCCACGAAGGCACGCTCCTCCAGGCGGGAGGCGCGCACGAAGCGGATCCGGATCGAGCTTTTCGCCGCGGTGTACCCGTCAGTGTCCAGCTGCTCCTTCAGGGCGTTGAGCTGGATCTTGATGCGGCGGTAGAGCACCAGCTCCCGTTCCCGCTCCACGGTCTCCTGGGAAACCACTTCCAGGATGCGCGGGAGATTCAGCCTCTCCAGGAGGAGGTCCAGGGGATCCTTCTTCCACTGGGGGGTGCGGATCTCCATCCCGTACCGGGCGAAGCAACCCAGGGGACGGTCCCGGGCATAGATCGCGAGGCCGAGCTGCGAAAGGGCGAGACTCATCGCCTCGCGCCGCAGGGACTCCTCCCCTTCTGCCCTCCCCCGCGCGATCGCCTCGGGCCTCCCCGACTCGTCGAGGTCCAGCGGCCGGTACCACTTCCCGTCCCGGTACACCCCGCACACCGGCACGGAGAGGTCCAGTTCGTAGACCGCCTCCGAGGCGACTTCCTTGAGCGGCCCGGGGGAGACGGAGCCGATCAGTTTTTCGATCGCCGAGAAGACCGAGAGCTCCTTGCCGCGCTCGAAACCTTCGATGAACTCCCTCACCGTCCCGTCCCGGTCGATGTAGATCAGCGTGGGGAGGTGGACGACGGAGTACTTCGCGAAGACCTCCCCCTTCTCGTCGAAGAACAGGGGGAAGGAGAGCGCAGACCCGTCCCCGCCGGATGAGAAGCGCTCCAGGAAATTCCGCACCCGGCCCAGCCCGACGTCCCCGTCCTCGTTGACGGCGATCACGGCCACCTTCTCCGGCCCGTATTTCTCGTAGAGGCGCTGCAGCGCCGACATCTCCTCCGTGCAGGACTTGCAGTAGATCGACCAGAAGGTGAGGATCACCGGCGCCTTTCCGAGGTAGCGGGAAAGCGACAGCGGCTCCCCGGACACCTGCCTCCCGGAGAAATCGGGCGCCCGTTTCCCCACGATCCCGCTGTTCGCCGCGACACCCTGTGCGCCGAGAAGAACCAGCAGCCCCAGGGCCGGCACCGTCACGCGTCGCATACGTCCCTCCTCACGGGGATGGAATCACCTTTTCGAGAATGATGAACTCCGAGCGCTCGAAACCCACCGCCCGGAAGAAACCCACAAGCCCCGCGTCGTTCCAGTTGATCATCGTCATGACCCGCTCGACGTTCTGATTCCGGAAGTACACGTCCAGTTTCTCGATCAGAACCCGTGCGACGCCCTTGCCATGGTAATCCGGGTCGATCCCGACAATCTCGATCCACCCGCTCTTCGGGATGGCGAATTCCCATCCCCGGATGTCCCCAAGGATGAACCCGACGATCTTCCCCTCCACCTCCGCGACGAGGCAGCCGAGCGGGTTCCGCGTCAGGGCATCGATGATCCGGGACTCATATTGCGCCTCGTGAGGCAGTCCGGTTATTTTCTCGTCGATCCGCAGAATGGCCTCCGCATCCTGCGTACGCATCCGCCGCACCGTCACATTCATGATTTCCTCCTCCTCAGGTCGCCCAGGTAGTTCCGGATCACTTCCGCAAGCACGGAGGGCCGTGCATACCGGCGGAAGATGTTCTTGAACGAATCGTGGCCGGACACCGCGTTGAAGAGCGCATCGTGGACCCCCTGGTCCACCTTGGCCATCGAGAGGACGGTCCCCAGCGTCCCGGCAATCTCCCCGACCTTGCACAGGTGGCGCATCCAGGTGCCGTAGACGTAGTCCTCCCGAAGCGTCCGCGTCCGCTCCTCGTATCTCCGGAAGGAGGCAACCGATATCCCGGACTCCACCATCGTCTCCGCCGCAAGGATCCCCGTCTCGATCGCCAGGTTGATCCCCTTGCCCTTGAAGGGGCGCAGCCACCCGGTGGCGTCCCCCACCGTGAGGTACCCTTCTCCAACCGCCCCGCGGGAAGGCGCCCCCGGGAACTTTCCCCGGTACACCTCCTGCTCGTCGAGGGAAACGGGGGGGAGGTGCTCCCGGACCACGTCCGACGAGAGGAAGGCGAAGATGTCCTCGACGTCGGCATTGGCGCCGGCAACGTTGACGATGATGTGGTCCCCTTTCGGGGTGATGGCCCCGAACTCCAGGTTGGGGATGCCGGGCGGAAAGAGGTACGCGTAGATGATGCTCCCCAGCTTTTTGTCGATGACGGAAGGTTCCGTGCGGATCTTGGCGACATAGGTCTGGATGAACTTGCCGGGCCGGCGGTATCTTCCCTTCGTGGCGGTCTCGAAGATGTCGATCATCCCGTCGTCGAGCCCGAACGCCCCGACCACCGCGTCCGCCTTGAGCATGCCCCCTTCGGTGTACAGGAAGACCCGTTCCCGGCGGCCCTTCGGAAAATCGATGCCGGTCACCCGGCTGCGAGAGACCTCAACCCCCTCCCGCTCGGCGCAGCCGAGGAGGTAGCTGTCGAACATTACCCGGCGGACGGTGTACGTCGCGCCGGCGCGGTGGGGTCCGACCAGGAGGATCTCCTTTCCTCCCGCGTGGAGGCGGTAGCCGTAGATCTGGCGCTTGAAGATCTCGTAGGGGAGCTCGACGCCCAGCCGGCCCCGCAGGATCTCCTCGATGGGGGGGGAGAGGACGCCCACGCACTGGTTGTAGTGGCGCTCGAAATCCTTCCCCTCGAACAGGACGACGCGCACGTCCAGCCCCCGCTCGCGGGAGAGCTGCATGAGGCGCATGGCGGTCGCCGACCCCCCGGGGCCTCCCCCGATGATCGCGACCGTCTTTCCGCGGATGTCCTCGCCGCCGGCCAATGCTCCCCTCGAAGCGCGCTGCGACAATCTACTCGCCGTCCGACGCGATGACCGCCAGCAGCAGCCCCTCCTCGACCCCTTCGTTGACCTTGACGCAGATCTCCTTGATGACGCCGGCGATGGGGGATTTCACCGCGTTCTCCGTCTTCATCACCTCGATGTTCATCACCTCTTCGCCCCGCTTCACGCGGTCTCCCGCCTTGAGCAGGCGGTCCTTCGTCCCGATCCGCCAGACCGTCCCGGTCACCGGGGCGCCGATCTCGCCCTTCACCGCGTGGCCGGCCTTCCGGACCGCCTTCCGGGCGAGCGCCGCCTCGGGGAGCTCCACGGGGAAGACGTGCATGATGTTGTCGACCGA
>CAYILU010000109.1:0-5782 GCA_964364235.1 uncultured bacterium
TCGCCTCCAGCGAATAGGCCATCGAGGCCCGGTCGACCTTCGCCAGGATGTCGTCCACAAGGTAGGTGCGGATGTCGGTGGCCATCGCCCGCTCGACGATCCCTCCCCACCGGTTGTCCCCGAACGTCCGGAAATACGACAGGTGCGAATCGTCCGCCACCTCGGGGAGAAGTTCCCCCAGGAGTCTCCTCTGGAAGATCCCCACGGTGTGGAAGTAGAGCTGTGCCTCGTCGTCGTAGAGGACGCTCTCCGCCGCCCGCTGCACCTTGTGGACGGGGACGCGCGAAAGGAGCGAGCAGAGCGGCCGCCGCAGGAACGAGGGGATCCCCTGGACGACCCGCCCCCGGCGGACCCAGTCGTACCGGGGATAGCCGCAGAAGAGCTCGTCGCCCCCGTCTCCCGAGAGGCTTACGGTGACATGCTGCCGCGTGAATCCGGAGACGAGCATCGTCGGGATGGCGGAAGAGTCGGCGAACGGCTCGTCGTACGCCTCGGGGATCCTCCGGACGAGGGAGAGCGCCTCCGCCGCCGTGCAGATCTTCTCGTGGTGGTCCGTCCCCAGGTGCCGGGCCACTTCCCTTGCGAACCCCGACTCGTCGTACCTCTTCTCCGCGAACCCGATGGAAAAGGTCTTCACGGGCAGCGAGGAGGCGCGCTGCATCAGCGCCACCGTCAGCGAGGAGTCGATCCCCCCCGAGAGGAAGGCCCCAAGCGGGACGTCGCTGATCATCCGGTACCGGACGGAGGAGGCGAGCAGGGAGGAGAGCTCCTCAAGGTACTCCCCTTCGGATCGCGGCGCGGCGTCCGTCTTTCCCCAGTGGTCGGAGAGGTCCCAGTAGGCCCGTTCCTCCTCGCGCCCGTCGGGGGAGATCTCGACGATGCGGCCGGGCATCACCTTCCGGGCGTCCCGGTAGATCGAGTGCGGCGCCGGGACGTACTGGAACTCGAGGAAATACTGGAGCGCGGCCCGGTCGACCTCGCGGGAGAATGAGGGGCAGGCGAGCAGGGGTGAAAGCGTGGACGCGAAGAGAGCGAGCCCCGGCGCGCGCGCCAGGAAGAGCGGCTTGATCCCCAGCCGGTCCCGCACCAGGAAGAGCTTCCCTTCGCTCCCGTCCCAGAGCGCGAAGGCGAACATCCCGATGAACCGGGAAACCGCCGCGTCCACCCCCCACTCCCGGCAGGCGGCGAGGATCACCTCCGTGTCGGAGTCGCCGCGGAAGAGGTGCCCTTTCCCCTTGAGCTCCTCGCGGATCTCGCGGTAGTTGTACACCTCCCCGTTGTAGGAGAGGACCGCGGCCCCGTCGCCCCCCGTCATCGGCTGGGAGCCGGCCTCCGAGAGGTCGAGGATGGAGAGCCTGCGGTGGGAGAGCCCCACGCGCCCGTCGGCGGAGAGCCAGGTCCCGGAAGCGTCGGGGCCCCGGCAGACCATCGTCGCCCCCATCCGCTCCAGCAGCTCTTTCCCCGGCTGCGCCCCGCCGGTGGCGAGGAATCCCGCGATCCCGCACATGGGCTCATGATATCCGTGATGGCGGGGCAGTGACTACCTTTTCCCTGCAAACCCGGGATACCGATCGAACCCGCAATCGGGTTTTTTCCGCCCCTCGGGTTTTTGGGAACGGTCCCGTTCTTACGCTATGATGAGCATAAAGCCAGGCCCGGAGGTCGGGCGGTAGGCAAGGGGGACATCGGGCGCATGCGGTCGCTTTCCTTCAAGAACGTCTTCGAAGCGGCTTGGCACGATAACTCATGGATGCTCCCGGCGTGAGCTCCCATCCTCGTCTTTCCGTGATCGTCATCTGCCGAAACCAGCGGGAGCTGGTTCTGGCGTGTGTCCGGTCCGTCCTCCGGGAGACGTCTCCCCAAGCAGAGCCCAGGGAAATCATCGTGGTGGATTCCGCTTCCACGGACGGCACCCGGGAGGCGCTTGCCGGCATGCCGATCCGATGGGTGGGGATCGACGAGAGCCCCCTTCTTTGCGCATCGCTGGGGAGATGGGTGGGGACGGAGCGGTCCGCCGGGGAATACCTCCTGTTCCTGGACGGGGACATGGAACTTTTGGAGGGGTTCGTGCCTGCCGCTCTTGCCGCCTTCGAGAGGATGCCTGGAGCGGCCGGGATCGTTGGGCAGGTCCTGGAGAAGGATCCTTCCTCCCCCGGGACCTGGAGGGATATTTACCGCATCGAAGAGGATGCGGTAGCGGCAAGATTCGGGGGAGCATGCCTGTTCCGCAGGAGCTCCCTTCTGGCAGCGGGAGGGTTCGACCCGTACATTTTCAACCGGGAAGAGAACGAACTCTATTCGCGGATCAGGAAAGGGGGCGAATCGGTGTGGCAGCTCCCCGTCCCGATGGCAGTACACCACGATCCTCCCGCTTCGGCGTCGGAGAAGGTCTTTCGAGAGGTGCTCCCCGGAAGGAAGAAACCGCTCGGCCGCGCCCAGGCGTTTCTCCGTTCCCTACGGAAGGGGAACCTGCTTTCCTATATTCGGCAGGAATGGATGTTCTTCTATTCGCTATTTACCGATATGTCTTCCGCAGCGGCTCTCCTTATCCTCCCTTATCCAGCCGATTGGATGGTGACGGGGGCACTGCAGGCCGGGTCTCTCGCGGTTCACGGGTCTGCATGGTCCTTCCGGCAATATGTCCTGAACAAGCTGGCGCTTTTCCAGTTTTTCGCGGGCCTGTTCATGGCGCGCGCCCTTCTTCGGAGGCCGCTTCCCGCCATAGAGGAATCCACGTGACTACCCGCCCGCTGAAATTCTCCATCGTGGTGCCGTCCTTCAACCAGGGGCGATTCATCGAGGAAACGATACTTTCGGTCCTCGAACAGGACTACCCCGAGAAGGAGCTGATCGTCATCGACGGAGGTTCCACCGACAACACGCTCGACGTGATCCGGAAATACGAAGGCCGGATTACCTACTGGGTAAGCGAGAGGGACCGCGGACAGGCCCACGCCGTGAACAAAGGGCTTGCCGTTGCCACCGGCGACATCTTCGGGTGGCAGAACTCGGACGACATCTACCTGCCGGGGGCGTTCCAATCCGCAGCGGAGACCTGGGTGGGGTCCCCGGAAGTCGACCTTGTCTACGGATCCATGAAATTCATCGATCCGGAGGGAGTTGAAATCGACGAGATGCGGCTCATACCGGCGAACCGCTTCAACATGCTCTACGACGGCTCCCTGATCAAAAACCAGTCCGCGTTCTGGCGAAGGAACCTCGTCAACCGGCTGGGCGGGATCGATGAGACGCTTTCCTTCTGTATGGATTACGAGTTTTTTCTTCGCGCGGTCCGTTCCGGCGCCCGGATCCGGCTCATTCCACGGCCGCTTGGGGCCTTCCGCCGTCATTCGGGATCCAAGACCGGCACGATTCCTTCGGTTTGGAGAGAGGAGCTCCTTTCAGTCCAGGCGCGGCATGGAGCGAACGCATCCGTCATGACGCGCACCGCGGCCAAGATGCTCTGCCTTGCCTACCGGGGGGCGTGCTATGCACGGCAAGGCGACTGGGGCTACCTCGCCTCCCGGATCGTGCGCAGGGCGACCGGCCGGGCCGGTGGCCCTCTTTAAGGATTCCCGGCGCCTGCAACCTCCCTGTACAACCTGAAGACCGCCGCGGTATGGCTTTCGAAGTCGTGCTCCGTTCCGGAAATTGCTTCCGTACAGGCCCTTCTCATGCGCTCTCTCTCCTGGGGAGGACGGTCGATGATTCGCCGGACGGCATCGGCGAGGGCACCGGATTCCCGCGGCGGAGCGAGGGCGCCGGTCTTCCCTTCGCGGACAGCCTCGGGGATTCCTCCAACTGCGAACGCCGCAACGGGGGTGCCGCAGGCCATCGATTCGAGCATGACGAAGGGACTGTTGTCCGCCAACGACGGCAGGATGAACACGTCCGCGGCGCCGTAGTACTCCGCCATCGCACTCTCCGACCGGACCGCCCCCCTGGAGATACCATCGATCCCCATGCCGGCGAAATCAATGCCCCCGTCGTCCCCGACCGCAACGAGAAAGGGGGGGAGCGAGTCGCGTTGCAGGCGCTTCAACGCTTCCACGAGATGCGGAAATCCCTTGAAGGGGTTTGTCCGCCAGCCGTGTGCGGCGAATAGAACGATCCGGCGGTCTTCGGGGAGTCCCAGCCGTTTCCTTGCCTGATTCCCATCGACGGGACGGAAGATCGTCGTATCTATCCCGTAAGGGATCACGGAGACCGGAACCCGGGAAAGCAGGCTGGCCTTCACCCGGCTTTCGAGCCATTTACACGGGAGAACGAGGCGGAGACGCCCCTCCGTGTTTTCGGCGTTTCGCCGCTTCCGCAGCCAGAGCTTCCCGGTGGTATCCCGATGAATCCCCGGGTACGTGCGCAGGTACGGACAGTTTCCGCATCCCGTCCTCCACCGTTCGCAATCCAGCGTGTAGGCGCAGTGTCCCGTGTAGGCCCACTCGTCGTGCAGGGACCAGATGACGGGGATCCTGCGGGAGAGCTGGAAGACGAAGTCGTGATGCAGATATTCACCGTGGGGGTTGTGGACATGCGCGAGGGCCGCACCGTCGAGCAACCCTCTGCGCTCGAACCAGCGGATGTCGGGCCGGAAGAAGTACTGGAGGCCGGATCGCTCTTCCGCCCATGTCGTAAGCTTGTTGGCAATCCTGTCCGGAAGGGAGCCGCTATGGATCGGCACCACCCGCGGGTCCGTTCCCTGCTTCCGGCCGACGACGAAGATGCCGTCGATCCCCTGCTCCGTCGCCTTCACGAAGAGGCGGCGGGTCGCGGCGGCCGCTCCTCCCCCCACGTCGACGCTGTTGATGAACAGGATCTTCATTTCCGCGCGATGAGCCACACGAGAGGCTCCCTGAATTCCTGGAAAACCGCACCAGCCAGGGGGCCCGACGGGGCCGCGGTATCGAACGGCGCGGAGCGGAGCAGTGCTTCGAGGTCGCGGTAGGTGAAGAAGTGGACATGGCCCCCGCCGTAAGGGTGGGAGTCCGTGCTCGTCTTCGGGAAACGCCTCCCGGCGACCATCGTGCGGAGGTGCCTCCAATACAAGATGTTCGGGGTGCAGATCAGCAGGTGGCCCCCTTCCCGCAGGACCCGGCGCGTCTCGGAAAGTATGGAAGGCGGATCCGGCAGGTGCTCCACCACATCGAGCATCAGGCACAGCTCGAAGGTGTCGTCCCGGAAGGGAAGGCCGTCGGTTCCGGCGTCCGCGCTCACGACTCCCTGGTATGCCTTCGCCGCCTCCCCCCCGGCGCGGAACGATATGTCCACTCCGAACAGCCCGCGCCTCCTGTCCAACCGGATCCCCGCGGTCCCCCGGCCGCACCCTACATCGAGAATGCGCGCCGAAGCGGACAGCCCCCGGCGGCGGAGCAGTTCGACGGCGTGGGCCACGCGTCCTTCGCCGTCCCGGGCGAGCCAGGAAGCATCTTGGAGCTTCTCCTCCCAGAGTCGGTCGTACGGGTTGCCCGTGCTTTTCATTCCGCCTTTCCTCACAGGAGCTGGGCGAGGATCTCCAGGAGCTCCTCGGCCCTCTGACGGTATGTGTGGGAGGACAACGTCTTTCGCTGTCCCGCGACGGCCATCGCGTCGCGCTCCGCATCCCGGCCGGCGTAGCTCTGGACGAGAGATAGGCATTCGTGCTTGTCGCCGTATGTGGCCACTTCCCGCTCCACGTCGAACAGTTCGCCCAGGTTTTCCTTCCGGTCGGTCAGGAGCAGGGCTCCGCATCCCGTCGCTTCGTAAAGGCGCATATTGTTGGCAAACGTCCCGGCAACGGTGATATGGC
>CAYILU010000110.1:0-5756 GCA_964364235.1 uncultured bacterium
TCAGGACATCCTCCGAGGATAATTTTTCAACTTATACCACAGAGTTCCCGTAAAATGGAACAGGAAACGTCCCGCGTTGCCCAGTGGGACGGTCCGCTTGACGAATTATTCACGGTCCCTGTAACATATCGCAGAAAACAGGGTAATCTTTCATGGATTTTGACCGTTCCACGGAAGAATCCAGGAGGTTGTCGATGAAGAAGATCCGTTTTTCGGCTCCCAGGGTGGTCGGCTCTTCCAGCGTTCACCCCTGCTGACCGTCCGCCGTTCATCGTATTGCCGCCACTGGAATCCTTCCCGGATCCGGGGGACCTGTGCTTAGCGATCTCCGGATCATCGGGACGCTCTTCCTCGAACAGGCGAAGGCCCTTTGGCCCTTCTACCTGGGCGGGATCGTTTTCGCCGCCGTCATCAAGGCCTACAAGTGGGACCGGCGCATCCGTGCCTCCCTGGTTCGCCGCGAAGGCGCATCGATCCTGGTCGCGACGGCGGCGGGGCTGATTTCGCCCCTCTGCTCCTGCGGGATCCTGCCGGTGGTGATCGCTCTTTCCGCGGCGGGGGTCCCCCTTCCACCCGTTCTCGCGCTCCTGATCACGTCCCCCCTCATGAGCCCGGATTCCTTTTTCATCACGGTCGGACAACTCGGCTGGACCTACGCGATCTGGAAACTCTGGGTGGCCTCATCGGTTGGGCTCGTGACCGGTTTTTCAGCCCTTTGGCTCACCCGCCGCGGCATCCTTCCGGGGACCGGTTTCCAGGCCGGGAAGATGTACGGGGAGGAGGGCGGAGTCCGGCCCGGGTTCGAGGAAATCGTGAACGCCGGCTGCTTTGCGCATGCGGCGGGAACCGGAGGGGTAGTTGAGCGCCCTCGCCGCCTCCTGTTTTTCCTCGAACGTTTGCTGGACATGGGGGCTCTTGTAGGAAAGTACCTCGTCGCGGCGCTTCTCATCCAGGCCGTCGTGACCTACTACCTGCCCGCAAACGCCGTGGAGCCGCTTCTCGGGCGCAAGTCATCGCTTTCCGTTCTGTTCGCGACCCTGATCGCCGTCCCGCTTCCGCTGAACCAGGTGGTTGCGCCTTCAGTCATTAAAGGGCTGATCTCCTCGGGGATGAGCCCCGGGGCCGCGATGGCGATGCTGGTGGGGGGGCCGGTCACCAGCATCCCGGCGCTCGCGGCGCTTCTCGGCGTATACGACCGGAGGACGTTTGCGTTTTACCTGGGGATCGGGGTGGCGTCGGCTATAGCCGCGGGAACCTTGTTCCAGGCGTTCCACGGATGATGACCGCGGGCTGCATCCCGTTGCCGGATCACCGCGTCACACCTTTTCCAGCCGGATCCTTGTGTCGTAGAACGAGACGCTTCCACCCACCGGGTCGATCAGGCAGGTGTTCCCCAGGTGAGGGTCGACCCACATGGCGGCGTTGGCGTTGAAGCCCGCCATCCGCTTCGGATCCCCCTTGACGACCTTGCCGTCGATGACCACGTCCGTCGCGCCCGATGCCCGCAGGCCGTAGCCGATCGTGAAGGTGACCACCCCCGGCATGATCGTCTCGGAGGGTTTCACTTTTCCCCGGATCTCCTGCTTCGCGCCGTTCCGGAGATCCCAGACCCCGTCCGGGTTCGTGGCGGAAACGATCCTCACCGCGTCCCCCGCTTTCAGGCCCAGCCTCTCCGCGTCCTCCGGGTTGATGATGACCTCGTTCTCGGGGTCGACGGACAGGAGCCAGTAGTTCGTGGCGGTGCGCGACTTCGTGTGCAGGATGTCCTTCTGCGTCACCATGCGCAGAGGATACCCTTTTGTGAGGCCCGCCTCGGCCGGCCTCCTCCCGAGCGCGTCGGCGACCGGCACGTAGGTCGCGTACCCGGGGTTCGGCCTGCCGGTGAAGGAGTTCCTCGTCGACGCCGTCTTCTCCTGGTACATGTTGACGGCGCGGCCGTACCGGTTCGCCGCGAGGTCCCCCTCGTAGGCCTCCGCGTAGTCCTGGAAACGCCCCCCGCGGTTCAGGATATGGACGACCTTCCTCCAATGGCGGCCGGCGATCCCTTCCCAGCGGGCGGGATCGAAAACGCTCTTCGGGAGATGCTTCCTCGAACGCAGGAACAGCGCCAGCTCGGCGTCGTCCCCGTCCGGCACGGCGTCCCCGTCGGTCGCGATGTTGGCGACCATGCGGATGTAGAAATCGTCTGGCCTCGTGAAGTCCTGCCCGGGACCGAACCCGTCCTTCCCGAACCCCTTCAATCCGAGTCTCCCGGCAAGCGCCATCAGGAGGGCTTCGTAGGAGCACGGCATCTCCTCGCCGAACACCGTCACGGTCTCCGGGATGGGGGGGATGACCGGCTGGCGGACCGGCTGGACCCGTGCCGGCATGTTCGGGTGGGAGCCCTGGAACTCCCAGCGCTCGAGGTAGGAGAGGTCGGGGAAAATGTAGTCCGCGTACGTGGAGGTGGGCCCGACCAGGATGTCGCTGCAGAAATAGAGGGGGACCTTCCCGGTGTCGGCGAGGATCTCCATGTTCTTGTGGCACGCCGGCAGGGAATAGGTCGGAGCGGCCATGTAGGTGAACAGGGCTTTGGCAGGGTAGGGATAGGCATCCCCGATGGACGGGATGACCTCCTCGTAGACGTCCGAGGAGAGGGGCCACCAGTTCCGCTTCGCGGGGTACCCGGAAAATGCGGTCGTGTCTTCGTACCGGACGTCGTGCCGGATTACACTGATCCCGAACTTCGCCGTCCTGCCGGGGACCATCTTCGCCAGGTCGAACGGCTGGCCCTCCTTCCCCCCCGCAGGGTTGTACGTCGCGGCGGAGATCATCCCCCCCTTCCAGTCGAAGTTGCCGAGGAGGAGATTGATCGTCATGGCGGACGTCACGTTGTAGAAGCCGTTCGTGTGCTGGGCGACCCCGCGGTGGACCTCGACGAACGACCTCCTCCCGTTGGTGGTGAGCTTGCCCGCCGTATCCTCGATCTCCTTGACGGGGACGCCGCAGAGGCGCGACCACTCCTCCAACGACCGGGCATTCGCCGCGTCGGCAACGATCTGCAGGGCGCTCTTGACGCGGATCCCGTTGACCTCCGCGTCGACAAAGAGGTCCCCCGTAACGGCGTTCTTCGCGTCGTCGGGGTCGACGGGGGCGGGCGCCCCGTCCCGCATCGCCACGAGGAACTCGAAATCGCGCTCCCGCCCATCCCGGTCCCTGCGCTTCCCGCGCTCCCGGAGCCCGATCTCGGAGGCCCGGAGGAACTTCCCCGGCGTTCCGTCCTTCCCGATCTTCACGAGGAGGACGGCGTTCGTCCAGGTCGGCTCCCCCGCCGCCGCGGCAGCCGCCCTGTTGGCGTTCGCCAGGTACCGGGCGTTGTACCTCCCGCCGGCGAGGATCCAGCGGATGATCCCCTGGAATAAGGCGCCGTCCTCCCCGGGGACGATCGGGATGTACCAGTTCGCCTTCGCGGCGAGCTTGCTCACCCGGGGGTCGACGACGGTGATCCGCGTCCTGCCGTCGACGAGGTTCTGCGTGATCCGCGCCGCCCGGTTCGGGGGCCCGTAGTTGGCGTCGAAGAGGTTCGCACCGGAGAAGAGGATGTACTCCGCGTTCTCCGTGTCCCCCTGCCAGTAGAACTTCCGCCCTCCGCCGAACCCGTCGAACTCGTACTGCTCGCTCATCGCCTTACAGGTGAAGTAGAGCGACCCCTGGCAGACGGTCGTGTGGCCGTGGGAGTTCACGGTGCCGAAGCCGTCGCCGAAGAACCGGGCGGCGAACTCGCTCCGCCCCCCCTTCTTCCGGCCCCACATGTAGACGAGCTGGTTGTTCTTCGGGCCGAAGTCGGGGTGGTCCGGGTCGATCAGGAGACCGAGGTTCTCCGCATGCTTCGCTTTGAACGCGGCGACCGCCTTCCCCTTGTCGGCCGCCCCCGCGATTTCCTTCACGTCGCCGGCCATCGCCCGGGCGACCGCCGGGTCCCTCAGCGCGAAGATCTCCCTCAGGCCGGCCACGCTCCGGTTCTCCTCGCCCGGCACATGGGCAAAGAGCTTCCCCCCTTCGACGATCTCCTCCACCGCCCGGTCGAAGGGGATCGTCGTCCACTTCCCCTCCCCACGATTGCCGGCGCGCTTCAGGACCTTGACGATACGGTAGGGGTCGTAGACCGACTGCACGCCGGACTGGCCCTTGGGGCAGACGGCGGCGTCGACCTTCGCCGCCTCCGCCGGGGGGGTACTCATGGGGAGGCTGGGCACCAGGCTGAAGGGACTGTAGGGGCTGCCGTCGATCTTCACCGCGAACCCCTTGCGGATCTTCACCTTGATCCCGCATCCCGTGTTGCACTGGAGACAGGCGGTGTACAGGATGTTCTCCGCCCTCGCGAGCTCCCCGGCCTCCTCGGGGGAGAGGGTCCCCGCCTCGGCCCTGCGGACGAGGTCGAGCGCCCATTCGAGCCGCGAGGCCGCCATCGCGCCCCCAAGGAGCGCCGCGGACCCCGCGAGAAACCGGCGGCGGGAAACACCGCTTCTTGCCGCCTCGTCCCGGCCTGCCCCGGGCACATCCCCCCGTCTATTTTTCACCGCGGGCTCCTTCGAGGATGTAATAGACCCTGGGCTGGTTCATGATCCCCCCGAAGGCCACCCGTCCGACCGCCGGGTCGGGGTCCGACACGCTCTTGATCGTCACCACCGTGTTCGCCTTCCTCACCCTCGCGATCAGGCCTTCCGGGTCGTTCAGGTCGCCGAAGTAGGTCGCCCGACCGACGCAGGTCGTCGTGCACATCGGCATCATCCCCCGCTTCACCCGGTGAAGGCAGAAGTGGCACTTGCGCACCGTCCCGGCCGGGATGGCCTGCGGCTCCCTCGGCCAGGCTTTTCCGTACTCCTCCGACGGCCTCTTCTCGTATTCCGGCACGAACGGCGCCTTCTCGGAAAAGTATTTCCCCTCGTCGCGGCTCCGCGCCCGGTACGGGCAGACCTTGATGCACTTGTCGCAGCGGATGCACTCCGCGTAGTCGATGAGGACAAGCCCGGCGGAGACGCCTTCCGCGCTCTTGTGCGTCGCCTTCCCCCTCTTCGGGCAGACTCCGACGCATGGAGGACGGTCGCAGTGCATGCAGGGCCTCGGGATGAACGTCCGAACGACCTTGGGAAACCTGCCCCTTTCCTCCTCGAACACCGGCCGGTAGACGACCCCTGGCGGCAGGACGTTCTCCGCGATGCAGCCGACGGTGCAGGCGCGGCAGTTCACGCACTTCCGCGTGTCGATGAGCATCGCCCATCGCCTGTCGCCGTGCGGCTTGCCCAGGGCCCTTTTGAGGTCCCCCTGCATCGTCAGCAGGATGTCTACGTTCTCCGCGGCCACGGTCCTTTCGTCCTCTCCGGTCGACGTTTGGTGAGCGGCGTTCCCCGATCGTTTGCCACTATATTACCCGTCGTATATGCGTATGGAAACCGGAACCTGTAACAGATTCGCGGAATCATGGTATTCTTTAGTGGAATTCGACCGTACTATCCAAAATTTCCAGGAGGTTGCACATGAAGAAAATCCGTTTCGCAGCTCCGAAGGTGGTCGGCTCTTCCAGTGTCCACCCCTGCTGAGGTTCCTCGGGCGGGATCCGCCAACCCCATTTGTCCTCCCAGGGAGATGAGGATGATACTCTCCAATCGACTCGGAAATCTTACGCTTTTCCTTTTTGCGCTGCTTGCGGGGTTCGTCGGGCTCGCACAAGCGGACCCTTTCGTCGACATCTCGGCGTCTTCCGGCCTGGCCCTAAA
>CAYILU010000111.1:0-5740 GCA_964364235.1 uncultured bacterium
GGGAACAGGAGCCGCAGGCAGACCCCCTGGTGGATCTTTTCCGCCCCGGCCTCCGACAGCGACGCCGTTTCGATCGGGTAGCGGAGAAGGGAAAAGGACCGGTCCGCCTTCGCCTTCACCACGACGTTGCGCCAGGCGTCCACGACCCGGAACTCCCGGAGGCCCGCCGTCATCCCCCGGGAGGAAAGCTCCGCGGCCTCCCCCAGCCCTTCGTACCGGCGGTCGGGCCCTTCCCCCGAGAGGAAGTTCAGGTTCCACTCCGAGGTAAGCCATCCGGAGAATGTCCCCTCCCCCTGGTTGATGAGGCGGTACCTAGCATGGAACCCTTCCTCCCCTGCGTTGAGCTCCAGAATTTTCTCCAGGAAGATCCCGACCCCCGGCAGGGGGAGCGGCACCTGCAGGGTCAGGACGATCTTCGATCCGCTCCGGAGGATATCCACCTTGGCCTCCCGGTTCGCCGTGGCGCACAGGGGCCGAACCGATTCCTCCAGGATCCCCTCCGGGGAGTCCTCCTCCCGGTAGAGCGCCTCGCGGAACGACGCCCGCTGCCACGGGTCGACGGAGAGCGCGGAGAGCACCGACGGGTCCTTGATGGCGATGACGTCGTGGATGCTGGTCGAGCCGTCGAACGAGCCGCTCCTCTTCCGGAGTTTTTCATGGTATCCCTCCTCGCGGCGCGTCAGCACGTGGCCGAGCGACACGCCCCGCTGCGGAAGGGAGATCTCCGTCAAGGCGCCGCCGTCGTGCGCGTGCGCGAAGAGGGTGAGGGTCGCGGTCTTCAGGAGCACCTCGGTCCCGCCGTCGAGGTCGAGGTCCCCCTTCACGGTCTCCGTCCAGCCGGCCTTGCCCGCGTGCAGCACGCGGTCGGAGGCCTCCTCCGCGCGGAGGAGGTTCCCGTAGGCCGCCTCCCTCAGGTGGTTCAGGTACAGCCCGCCGAACACGCCGTGCCAGTAGACGTCGTTGCACTGGGCCCGGTAGAGGTAGTCCCTGCCCACCTCGTCCCCGCTCTTGCGGGAAGCCTCCTCCACCCGCTGGCTCACCCACCAGGCCCGCTTGTGGAGCTGGTTCGACTCCTCGTACTTGCGCAGGAAGTTCCGGAAGAACCCCCCCTGCACGAAAGGCTTCATCTCCCGCATCCTGCCCGCCCGGAAATCATGAAGCAGGTTCCCGAATCGCCCGGCGGCGGCGGGCGGCAGGGCCCACTCCCCCATCTCGATGTAGGAGCAGGTGGGAAGGTAGATCCTCCCCCGGACCGGCGCGCGCGCGGCATATTCCCCGAGGGTCATCGTCGTGAGCCAATCCCGCCTCGCCTCGATCCCCTCGAAGAAACGGCGCAGCCACCCTTCCTGGTGCACGCTCCGGTGCGTCCCGGGCCAGACGCCTAACTTCTCCCCGTCGTCCGCGAAGATCGCCGCCGGGTACGGCACGTCCCTCGAGGTCATCCGGTCGACGGCGCGCAGGGTCTCCTCCACGTCGCCGAAGGGGATGAGGTAGCGCAGCAGCTCGCTCCCGGGGAACACGCGCACCGCCGCCCCGTCGGACTCCGTGAAATACACCCCGTCCATCTCTTCGGGGGAGAGCCCCGCCCGCAGGAAATGGTAATCGTCGAGGGGGAGGTACGAAACCCCCGCCGAGGCGAGCGTCGGCACGAGGTCGGGCTCCCAGACGCGCTCGGCGAGCCAGACTCCCTCCGGGTGTCTCCCGAAGCACGAGCGGACGTTTTCCGCCAGGGCCTGCAGCTGGCCGAGCCGGTCCCGCGGGGGGAGAAGCGCCAGGATCGGCTCGTACATCCCGCCGCCGAGGATCTCCACCTGCCCCCGGGAGACCATCTCCTTGAGGAGCCGGAAGACCTCCTGGGAGTTCTCGGCGAGCCACCGGAGAAGATAGCCCGAATAGTGGAGGGTCACCTTGATCCCCGGGAAACGGTTGAGAGTTTCCAGGAACGGAAGGTAGGCGTCCCGGCTCGCGTTCTCCAGCACGGAGTCGAAGTTCCCCACCGGCTGGTGGTTGTGCAGACAGAGGAGGAGCGTCCGCACCGGGCGGGGAGTCGACAGGGAACTCACGCGTGCTCGTCCTCTTCCTGGGCGAACTCGGTCAGGACGCCGAAGGTCGACTTCGGGTGAAGGAACCCGATCCTCATCCCGTGCACCCCGGTCCGCGGGGTTTCGTCTATCAGGCGGGCCCCCTTCTCCTTCGCGCGGGCGAGGGCGGCGGCGGCGTCCTCCACCTGGAAGCAGACGTGGTGTATCCCTTCCCCGTTCTTCTCGATGAATTTCCCGACCGGGCCGTCGGGCGACGTCGACTCGATCACCTCGATGGTGCTCTCCCCGACGCGGAACACGGCCGCCCGGATCTTCTGCCCGGCCACTTCCTCGATGCCGGCGAATTCCAGCCCCAGGACGTCGCGGTAAAAAGGTATTGCGTCGTCTAACTTCCGGACCGCCACCCCGATGTGCTGTATCCTGCGGATCATCGTCTTGACCTCCCTGCCGGTTCCTGGAATTTCTACTGTAAACCGAAATCGGACGGACGCGCCAACACGAAAAATCCGGAGGCCGGGAAATTCCGCCTGCAACCGCTACCGGTGCAGGAGGAAGATCGGTCGGATGATGTCGTAGGAGAAGTACCCGGCCGCCGCGGAGGCCGGGATGGTGAGGATCCAGGCCCATACGATCCTGGCGCCCACCATCCAGTTCACCTTCCGGTGGCCCTGGGAAAGGCCCACGCCCAGGATCGCGGAGGTGATGACGTGGGTGGTGCTGATGGGGATCCCCATCGCGGACGCGGTCAGGATCACTCCCGCGGAAGACGTCTCCGCGCAGAACCCGTGGACGGGAGACAGCTTCACGAAATCGGTCCCGACGGTCTTGATGATGCGCCACCCCCCCATCGCCGTCCCCATGGCCATCGAGGCGGCGCACGAGAGGATGACCCAGGGCGGGATGTGGAACGTCTGGATGGCGCCGTAGGAGGTGAGCGCCAGGGTGATGACGCCCATCGACTTCTGCGCGTCGTTGGACCCGTGGGAGAACGCCATGAAGGCGGCCGACAGGATCTGCAACTTCCGGAAGCCGCGGTTCAGGGGGGAGGGGTGGTACCCCCGGAAGATCCAGAAGATGGAGACCATGATGAGGAAGGCGACCAGCGTCCCGGCCAGCGGCGAGATCACGATGGCGGCGAGGATCTTGGTGATCCCCTCCCACTTCAGGACGGCGGTCCCGCGGTCCGCAACGACCGCGCCGATGAGCCCGCCGATGATGGCGTGGGAGGAGGAGGAGGGGATGCCGTAATGCCAGGTCAGGAGGTCCCAGAAGATGGCCCCCACCAATGCGGACAGGACAACGACCTGGGTCACCTGGGACGGGTCGACGATCCCCTTCCCGATGGTCGTGGCCACGTGCGTGGAGACCAGCGCGCCTACGAAATTGAGCGCCGCCGCCATCAGGATGGCGTTCCGGATCGAGAGGGCCCGTGTGGAGATGCAGGTGGCGATGGCGTTCGCCGTGTCGTGGAACCCGTTGATGAAGTCGAACACCAGCGCGGCGAAGATCACCAGCGCCAGGAGCGCGAACGAGCTTTCAGGCATTTTTCAACGCCACCCCTTCGAGGACGTTCGCGGCATCCTCGCAGCGGTCGGTTGCCGTTTCGAGGGTCTCGTAGATCTCCTTCCATTTAAGGATCGTGATGGGGTCCTTCTCGTGATCGAAGAGATAAGCGATGGCGTCGCGGCACACCCGGTCGGCCTCGTTCTCCAGCGAATTCACCTCGACGCAGTGGTCGTAGACCTCCCCCATGTTTTTCGAGAGGCAGGCGATCCCCCGCTGGAGCTCCCTCGTGGACTTCAGGATCAGGAACCCGAGCTCCTTGGCCTGCGGGGTCGACTCGGTGATCTTGTACAGGTTGACCCGGGTGGCCGCCGCGTGGATCAGGTCTATCACGTCGTCGATCGAGGAAGCGAGCGCCAGGATGTCCTCCCGATCGATCGGCGTGATAAAGGTGGTGTTGAGCTTCTTCACGATCTCGTGGGTGAGGGTGTCCCCCTTGTGCTCGACCTCCTCGATCTGCCGGGCTTTCCCCCGGACGTCGTCGAAATTGTCCAGCAGCTCCTTCAGGATCTCGGCGCCGTCGAGGATGTTCTGCGACGCCTTCTCGAAGAGGACGAAAAACTCCTGGTCGCGTGGAAGAATCCGAAACATCGCTCAACTCCTTGTGAAAGCGGGGGTCTATCGGAAAAAAGCCATTCCGTCAACGCGCAACGGCGAACGGGACCGGCGGAGGGTGTCTATCCGATGACGGGTTGCGGGCAGATACTGGCCATATCGGCCAGCTTCCGCTCCGCCGCCGTCACCAGCTCCTCGATGATCTCGCGCACGGGCTGGATCTTCTTGACGAAGGCCACGCTCTGCCCCGCCATCAGCGACCCCCGCTCGACGTCCCCCTCCACGACGGCGCGCCGCAGCGCGCCGATCCAGAACTCCTCGAGCTTGATCTGGGCCTCCTCGCGGGGGACCTCCCCCGACTTGACCTTGTTCAGGAGCTCGAGCTGGAGCCGGTTGAAGTCCTTCGTCCCCTCGTTCACGATGGCGCGGACCGGGATCGTCGGCAGCATCGGGTCGATCTGCGTGGTCGACATCGCGTCCCGGGCCTGCGCCCGGATGAACGCCTCCTTGAAGCGGGGGTGCGCCACGCACTCCTCGGCCACGACGAACCGGGTCCCCAGCTGGGCCCCCGCCGCCCCGAGATTCAGGTACTGGGCGATCATCTCGCCGGTCCCGATCCCCCCGGCCACGAAGATGGGTACCTCGGTGCCGCCCAGGAAGAATTCCTGCGCCAGGACGGAGGTCGCCACCGGGCCGATGTGGCCGCCCGCCTCGTTCCCCTCGATGACCAGGGCGTCCACCCCCTGCTTGATGAGGCGCCTCGCCAGGGACAGCACCGGGGCGAAGCAGATGACCTTGGCCCCGCCGGCCTTTGCCTGCTCGATGTCCTTCCCCGAGGGGATGCTCCCCGCGAAGAAGATGAACGGCGCCTTTTCCCGGACCACCACGTCGATCTGGTCCCGGAAGCCCGGCGCGACGGTGATGAGGTTGACTCCGAATGGGAAACGCGTCTTTTGCCGGGTGGCCTCGATCTCCTTCGCGAGCAGCGCGGGAGGCATGTTCCCCCCCGCGAGGACCCCGAACCCCCCCTCGTTCGAGATCGCGGAAACGAGGCCGGACTCGGACACCCAGGTCATGGCGCCGCAGAGGATCGCGTACCGGGTCCCGAGAAAATCGGTCCCCCGCTTCCAGGCGTGCGGCAGGTATTTCAATTCCATCGTTTTCTCCGGCATATGAATTGTAAGAATATATCACACGGCGGGGGGGGCGTCCCGACAAAAGGAACCCCGCGGAGCTTCCGGTTTCAATTCTGCTATATTGGATACCATGGTACTGCAAAGCGAATTGTTTGACATCACCATCCTCGGCGCCGGGCCGGTGGGCCTGTACGCCGCCTATTACTCGGGCCTCCGGGACTGCAGGACCAAGCTGCTGGAGATGTACCCCCAGGTCGGGGGGCGGCTCATCTCCATGTACCCCGAGAAGGAGGTCTTCGACGTGGCCGGCCACCCGAAGATCCTCGCCGCGGACCTGGTGCGGCTGCTCACGGAGCAGGCCATGCAGTACCGCCCGACGGTCGTCCTCGACGAACGGGTCACCGGCCTCCGGCTCCTCCAGGAGAGGGTCATCGAGCTCACCAC
>CAYILU010000112.1:0-5681 GCA_964364235.1 uncultured bacterium
AGGATCGGACCGATGTCCTTGGGGTAGATGATCTGCGCGTGGCGCTTCAGGTTAAGGATGTACTGGTTGTACGTCGGCCGGAAGACACGGTACCCGGTCCCCCGAGCCGTCCACGCCATGCTTCCTTCCTCCTTGCCGATGATGTCGTCGTGGAGAATGTTCCCCTTGTGCGTCCCGAACGGCTTTCCCGGTGTCAGGGTGATCTGGTGCTCCTCGCCTTTCGGGTCGATCAGGATGACGTCCTCTCCTGCCCTAAGGGGGCCCCTGGGATTTCGACTGCCCATTATCCACCTCAAAAGTTAGGGACGTTCTTAAACTTTTTAACGATAGCGCCTTGGGATATTAAAAAGTTTAAGAACGTCCCCGGGTTTTAGTAACTCGTTCCTTCAGCCGGCAGAAGCTGCAGACCGCCGCGTACGTCGGCGCGCCACAGGTTACGCACACGCCGGGAGCAGAGTTTTCAAGAACGTCCCTGTTTTTGTCACGGTTTTTGAGGAACCCCTGGTAAAACTTGCGGCGGGTCCCCGGCATCTTCTCCTCGATCAGGGAGAGCGCCTCCTTGTAGACGAGGGAGGTGGCATCCTCGCTCATCGGACACTCCTCGGTCACGTAATCGATCCCCTTGAGGAAACCGTACGCCGCCGTCTCCATCTCGCTCACCCTCCACAGCGGCTTGACCTTCCGCACGAGCCCTCCCTCGACCTCGGGAAGCAGGGGATGCTGGCGGGAAAGATGGTCCTCGTCCCAGTGGAGCAGGTTACCGAGAAGGCGTGCCGCTTCGTCGTCAAGGTTGTGCCCGGTGGCGACTGCCGTGAACCCCCCTTCCGCGGCGACCCGGTTGAAGAAATACCGCTTCACCGTGCCGCAGACCGCGCACTCCTCCCTGCGCGCCCATTTCGCCGCCTCCGGGATGGGGACCCCCTCGGACCGCAGGTTCACCACGATCGGCTCCTTCCCGCGGGCGGCCGCGTATCCCATCACCTTCCCTCGGGACCGGTCGGAGTACCCGTCGATCCCGAGGTCGATGTGAAGCCCTTCCGTGCGGTATCCGAGCTCCATCAGGATGTCCCACAGGACCAGGCTGTCCTTCCCCCCCGAGACGCAGACCAGGACGCGGTCGCCGGCGGACAACAAGCGGAACTTGCGGATCCCCTCCTCCACCTGCCTGCGGAAGAAAAGGAAGAAGCATTCGGGGCAGAAGGCGGAGTTGTGGCTCGGCAGGTCGACCGCGGCCTCGGTTTTCCGGCACCGCTTGCACTTCACGGGAGGCCTACCCCCCCGACACCACGGAGAGGATGTCGATGGTCTCCCCGTCCTCGACGCGCTGGTCCTTCGTGAGCAGCTGCTTCCCCCGGGTCACGATCACCGTCGTCGGCCGGACGCCCGCCGCGGCCAGGATGTCCGCCACCCGCCGTGGGCCGGGGACCTCCAGCTCGCGCTTCTTCTGCGGCATGCGAACGCGGATCATGACCAACGATTATACACGGAAACAGTTGTCTCCCCTCCCGGAGCGGCGGTAGAATGTATGGAATTTGTCGTCAAGGAGGAGTTTGCACATGCGCATACGCGCCGGGGTCGTGTCCGTCGTCATCCTGTTCCTGGTGGTCTTTGCAATGGGATGTTCCAAGGCCGAGGCGCCCAAGCCGGCCGCAACGCCTGCCGCCCCTGCGGTCTCCGCGGCGGCGGAGGGGAAGGCGCTTTTCGAGCAGAAGTGCGGCGTCTGCCACGGGTTCGACCGGGCGACCGCGCGGCAGGAGGCGAAGGAGAAGTGGACGGAGATCGTCAAGGCGATGCAGGGGAAAAAGGCCGACTGGATCTCCGACGCGGACGCGGCCAAGATCGTGGAGTTCCTCGCTTCGGAGCACGGCAAGAAATAGACGTCCGCTCCGGACCGGCATAGCGGGCGGCCCCGGTTCTCCCGGGGTCGCTCTTTTTTTGGAGCATCGCAGAAAGCATGGACATCCTGCAGTCGGTGTTTCCCGTGTTCCTGGTCATCGCCATCGGGGCGACGGCCCGCCGGTACCGGTTCATCGACGAGCCGTTCGTGCGGACCGCGAACGCCCTGGTCTACTACCTCCTGCTCCCGGTCCTCCTGTTCCACGAGATCGGTACGTCCGACTTCCGGCAGGCGTTCAGCGCCCCTCTCGTGATCGGCGGGTACGCGGCCACCACGGCCGTCTTCCTCCTCGCGTTCCCTCTCTCGCGCCGGATGGGGCTTGTGCCGGCGGAGCGCGGCGCCTTCATCCAGGGGGCGTTCCGCGCGAACCTCGCCTACGTGGGGCTGCCGATCGTCCTCAACGCGGTGGGCGTCGAGGGGCTGCGGAAGGCCGGGATCCTCCTGGGGTTCATGGTTCCCCTTCTCAACGCCCTCGCGATCATGGCGCTCCTTCTGCCCCACAAGGAAAGGCAAGAGGGACGGGGGTGGGAGAGCGCGCGGAACGTTTTGGCACAGATCGCCACCAATCCTCTGATCCTTGCCTCCTTCCTGGGGATCGGGTGGAGCCTCTTCCGGCTGCCGCTGCCGGGGATGCTCCGGAACACGCTCAAGATCCTGTCCTCGGCCACGCTGCCGCTGTCGCTCCTCTGCCTGGGGGGGGCCATCTCCTTCGAGCGGGCGCGGACGGGCTTTTCCCCGGCGGCGGCGGCGGCGGCGATGAAGGTCGTCCTGCTGACGGGCCTGGGGCTGGCCGCGTACCGGTGGATGGGGGTCTCGGGCGACGACCTGCGGATCGGGGCGATCATGCTGGGCTGCCCGACGGCCGTGATCACCTACGTGATGGCGTCCCAGCTGAAGGGGGACCCCGATCTCGCCGGGACGATCATCGTCGTGTCCACGGCGGCCTCCGCCTTCACGATCACGGGCTGGCTCTTCTTTCTCCGGGGGATGGGCTGGTAAGGAGGACGGCGATCACTTTTTTCGGGCCGTGGGCTCCGATGGTCAGCGTCTGCTCGATGTCGCCGGTGCGGCTCGGGCCCGTGATGAAGGAGATGTTGCGGGGGGGATCGTCCAGCAGGGGCGCGAGGCAGTCGTCGAGCCGGTCCACGAAGAGCGCCGGTGTCAGGAGGGCGACGTGGACGTCGACGATCAGCCCGGGGATAAGCGTCTTCCCTCCCCGGCTGGTCTGGACGATCGAGCCGGTTTCGGCGACGGCGCCTTCCGCGGTCTGCACCCCGGCGGTCCCCGGAGCGGACGGCTGCCGGGCCTCGGCCGGCGAGACGAGCGAGAAGGGGCCGAACGGCGCGAGGGTCTCCGCCACCAGGCGTGCCTCCGCGTCTTCCCGCGGGAACAGGATCGCGGTCACCCCCGCCAGGCGAAGCGCCTCGCCGAGAACCGGGAGCAACGACTCGAGGGCCGGCCCCTCGAGGAAGCTTCCGCCCTGCGCCTCGAACCGCTCCCGGAAACGGGCGACCCGGACCGTCCCGTCGAGTGATCCCGCCGGGGTCACCGCGGTCCGAGGTGGCGCTTTTCCGCCTTCCCGTCCCCGGAGCGCGACGGCGACCCGACGGACCAGCTCTTCCTTCCGGTCTACCGGTTCCACGGCCGGATGCCTCGCTGCTTCTTCCAGAGTTTCCGGAACGGCTGCGGGGCCGGGGCGGGAAAATCCCGCCGGTCGGTCCAGCCGGAAAGCTTGAATGGGAGCCAGATCACTTTCCCCTCCTTGCAGAAAAGCCGGGAGACGACGCCGATGAGCCGCTCCAGCGCCTCCAGGATCCCCGCGCGACTCATCACGGCCGCGTAGCCCTTCATCCCGAGGATCTCGGTGGGGGTCTTCAAACCCTGGATCCGCTCGTCCCCCCGCAGCTCCAGCAGAAGCTCCGGGAGCGGGATCTTGACCGGGCACACTTCCGCGCAGGCGCCGCACAGGGTGCTGGCGTTGGGCAGGGCCGCTCCTTCGGGAAGCCCGTTCAGCAGGGGCGTGAGCACGGAGCCCACCGGGCCGGGGTACACCCCCCCGTAGGCGTGCCCGCCGACGCTCTGGTAGACCGGGCAGATGTTGAGACAGGCCCCGCACCGGATGCATTTCAATATTTCCCGATACTTCCCCTGAAGAATTCCCGTTCTCCCGTTGTCCACGAGGAGGATGTGGAGCCTTTCCGGCCCTTCGGGGTCCCCCGGCCGCCGGGTCCCGGTCAGCACGGAGACGTAGGTGGAGATCGTCTGCCCCGTGGCGCTGCGGGGGAGGATGCGCAGAAAGACGGGCAGATCAGCAAGCCTCGGGATGACCTTCTCGATTCCGGCCACGACGAGGTGGACGCGGGGGAGGATCGTCCCCATCCGGCCGTTCCCCTCGTTCGTGACGAGGACGACGGAGCCGGTGTCGGCGCACAGGAAGTTGGCGCCGGTTACTCCCATCCCGGCGGCGAGGAACTTCTCCCGCATATGCGTGCACGCGATCCGCACGAGCTCCGGAATCTTCTCGGTGTAAGGCTCGCCGAGCTTCTCCTGGAACAGCCGGGAGACCTGCTCCCGCGTCTTGTGGACCGCCGGGGCGATGATGTGGGAAGGGGGCTCGCCTGCAAGCTGGACGATGAATTCCCCGAGGTCCGACTCCACCACCTCCACGCCCGCCGCCTCCAGCGCGGGGGTCAGGCCCACCTCCTCCGCGGCCATCGATTTCGACTTGACGGCCAGGGAGACCCCTTCCTCCCTGGCGATTCGCGCCGCGATATCCCGGGCCTCGGCGGCGTCCCTCGCCACGTGGACGACGGCGCCGCGCATCGAAGCTTCCGCGATGAAGCGGGCGAGGTGGCGGTCGAGGTTCTCGAGGGCCTCCGCCTTGATCCGGGACCCTTGCTCCCGCGCGGCCTCGAATTCCGGGAATGCGGCGACGGCCTCGGCCCGGGCCACGACGAACTTCCCCGTCGCCCGGGAGAGGGCGGACCGCAGGGCGGTGTCGGCGAGCGCCTTTTCGGAGTTCCGGTAGAAGGAGTGCGGGCGCGTTTCCATCAGCGGGGAGCCTCGAACTCCCCGGCGAGGATCTCCGCCAGGTGGACCGCACGCACGGGGTAGCCCGACCGGGAGATCATCCCCCCGATGTTCATCAGGCACCCCAAGTCCCCGGAGGTGACGACCTGGGCCCCCGTCGCCAGGATCCGCTCGATCTTGTCCTCGACCATCCGGCAGGAGATGTGGGGGTATTTCACGGAGAAGACCCCGCCGAAGCCGCAGCACCGGTCGCTCTCCTCCATCTCCACGAGGGTCACGCCCGGGATGGCGCGGAGCAACTTCCGCGGCGCCTCGAAGACGCCGAGACCGCGCTTCAGGTGGCAGGAGTCGTGGTAGGTCACCTTCCCCTTGAAGGAGGATTGCGGGTCGGTCACTCCCAGCACCTCCACGAGGAAATCGGAGAGCTCGTAGAGCCGCTCGCCCGCCAGGGAGGCGAGGGCGAGCATGTTCGGCTCGTCGCGGAAGAGGACCGGGTACTCGTTCCTGACCATCGACGCGCAGGAGCCGGAAGGGGTGACGATGTACCCCTCCCCCGCGAAGGCGGAGAGGAACTTGCGCGCCATCTTCCGCGCCTCCTTCCGGTTGCCCGAATTGAACGCGGGCTGGCCGCAGCACGTCTGGGAGAGCGGGACGCGCACCTCCGCGCCGAACCTCTCCAGGACGGCGACGGTGGCGAAGCAGACGTCCGGGTAGAACGCGTCGGCCAGGCAGGTGAAGAAAAGGGAAACGGGGA
>CAYILU010000113.1:0-1736 GCA_964364235.1 uncultured bacterium
TCGACCACGTGGGCGCGGTGGGCCTTCTCCGGGAAAAGACGGGGGCGAAGGTCCACATCCACGAGGCGGACGTCGAGCAGATGAAGTCCGCGAAGCACCAGGGGCTGCTGTTCGGCCTGGGGATCCCGGATACGCCGCCGCCGGACGTCCTGGTGGGGGAGGGGGACCGCGTGACGTTCGCCGCCCTGGAGTTCCTTGTTTCCCACACGCCGGGGCACACCCCCGGCTGCGTGTCCTACATCCTGGAAACGGAGAAGATGGCGTTCGTCGGGGACCTGATCTTCGCCGGGTCGATCGGCAGGACCGATCTCCCCGGGGGCGACTACGACACGCTGATCCGGGCGGTGCGTGAGAAGATCTTCGTCCTTCCCGACGACACGACCCTGTTTCCGGGGCACGGGCCGGCCACCACGGTCGGCGAGGAGAAGCGCTCGAATCCATTCTTCACGGGGGGCTGGTAGCGATGGGCATATTCTCCGGAAAGGAGATCGTCCTGGGGGTGACGGGCGGGATCGCCGCCTACAAGGCGTGCGAGATCGTCCGGGAGCTCCGGAAGGACTCGGCGAACGTCCACGTGGTCCTCACGGCGTCGGGGGCGCAGTTCATCACCCCCCTGACCCTCCAGACGTTGTCGAAGAACCCCGTGGTGACGGACCTGTTCAACCTTGTCTCCGAGTCGGAGATCGGCCACATCTCGCTCGCCCAGCGGGCCCACCTGCTCCTGGTCGCGCCGGCGACCGCGAACATCATCGGCAAGATCCGGGGGGGGATCGCGGACGACATGCTCTCCACGGTGGTGATGGCCACGGCCGCTCCGGTGCTGATCGCCCCGGCGATGAACACGCAGATGTACGCGTCCGCCGCCGTCCGGGAGAACATCGCGGCGCTCCGCGAGAGGGGGTTCCACTTCGTGGAGCCGGACGAAGGGGAGCTTGCCTGCGGGACCGTGGGGCCCGGGCGGCTTGCGGACGTGGGGAAGATCCTGGAGATGGCCCGGATCCTCCTGTCGGAGAAGCCCCTGGCGGGGAAGAAGGTGGTCGTCAGCGCGGGTCCGACGGCGGAGCCGCTGGACCCGGTCCGGTTCCTCTCGAACCGGGCATCGGGGAAGATGGGGTTCGCGATGGCCAGGGCCGCGTGCCGTTTCGGCGCGCGGGTGACGCTGGTGTCCGGCCCGACCGCCCTTCCCGATCCCCCCTTCCTGACGACCGTGCGCGTCCGGACGTCGGAGGAGATGCTCGGCGCCGTCACCCGCGAGGCCGAGGGCGCCGACGTGGTGGTCATGTGCGCGGCGGTCGCCGACTTCCGGCCCGGAAAGGCGTCGTCCCGGAAGATCAAGAAGGACGGTTTCGACTACAAGGTGGAGCTTGCCCCCACGGTGGACATCTTAGAGAGCCTGGGGAAGAAAAAGGGGAGCCGGCTTCTCATCGGGTTCGCCGCGGAGACCGACGACCTCGCGCGGAACGCTCAGGAAAAGATGCGGCGGAAGAACCTCGACGCAATCGTGGCCAACGACGTGTCGCGAACCGACATCGGCTTCGAATCGGACAACAATGAGGTACGGATCTTCTTCCCGGACGGCGACGTCATGGACCTTCCGCTGGCCACCAAGGACGGGATCGCCGTGGGGGTCTGGCTGGCGCTCAACGGGAAGCTCCTGCGCAGATGAAGAGGCGGGTCTCCGCGAAAATGGTCGCGGCCTACCTCCGCGAGATCGGGATCGACTACATCCCCGTGCC
>CAYILU010000113.1:1836-5679 GCA_964364235.1 uncultured bacterium
GGGAAACGCTCGAGGAGATCCGGAACGAGCTGACCTCCTGCCGCAGGTGCCCCCTGTGCTCCGGGCGGAAGACCGTCGTCTTCGGGGTGGGGAACCCCGGGGCCCGCCTGATGTTCGTCGGCGAGGGGCCCGGGGAGGAGGAGGACCGCCAGGGGGAGCCGTTCGTCGGCGCCGCCGGACGCCGGCTCAACCAATGGATCGCACGCGTCGGCCTGGCCCGCCGGGACGTCTACATCGCCAACATCGTCAAGTGCCGCCCGCCCGGCAACAGGGCCCCGCTTCCCGCGGAGGCCGCCGCCTGCCTGCCGTTCCTCAAGCGGCAGATCCGCGCGATCCGGCCCGAGGCGATCTGCACACTGGGGTCCGTCGCCCTGCAGTTCCTGCTCGACGGCACCGGGAAGATCACCCGGGATCGCGGGAAGTGGCGGGAGTTCGACGGAACCCCGGTGCTCCCCACCTATCACCCCGCCTATATCCTTCGCAACCAGACGCGGGAGACGGAGGTGTTCTCCGATTTCGACCTCCTCGCCGAGCGCCTCCGCCTCAAGTGAGATGAACATGCCGCTGCCGGTCGTGCAAGTGAGCCGGAAGGGCGAGGAGCGGCTCCGCTCGGGGCACCTCTGGGTCTTCGGGGACGACCTCCGGGAACTGCCGCCTGCCCTCGCGCCGGGGCAGTGGGTCCGCGTCGCCTCGCGGGCGGAAGAGCCCCTGGGGACCGCGACGCTGAACCTTGAAAGCCGCATCGCCCTGCGGCTCGTTTCCCGGAGGGAGGTTTTCCCCGGGAAGCCGTTTTTCCTGGAGCGAATCTCCGAGGCCTGGGCGCGGAGGGTCGACGCGGGGCTGGGAAGCGAAAGCGCCCTGCGGCTCGTCTACTCCGAGGGGGATTTCCTCCCCGGCCTCATCGTGGACCGGTTCGGCGGCATCCTGAGCCTCCAGATCCTGACGGCCGGCATGGAGATCGTCCGCGCGGAGATCGTCGACGCCCTCTCGGAGACGTTTCCCTCCCGTCTCCTCTACGAAAGATCGGAGGGGGGCGCGAGAAAACGGGAGGGTCTTGCGGACCGGAAAGGACCGGTTGCCGGCGGCGGGGACCCCCGCGAGGAGATCGGGATCGACGGGCTGCGCTTCCTCGTCGACGTGGAATCCGGGCCGAAGACGGGGTTCTTCCTGGACCAGCGGGAGAACCGCAGGATCGTCCGTGGCCTGTCCCGCGGGAAGCGGGTGCTCGACGGCTTCTGCTCGACGGGGGGCTTCGGTGTCTTCGCCCTGTCGGGGGGCGCCGAGAGCGTCCTCGCGGTCGACGCCTCCGACGCCGCCGTTTCCGTCGCCCGGGAGAACGCCGCCCGGAACGGGTTCTCGGGCCGGTGGGAGGGCCGGAGCGCCGACCTGTTCACCGACCTGCGCGAAATGGCTTCGGCCGGCCGGCGGTTCGACCTCGTCGTCCTGGACCCCCCCTCCTTCGCCAAGTCGAGGGAAGGTCGGGAGGGGGCGATGCGGGGATACCGGGACATCAACCGGCTGGGGCTGTCCGTGCTCGCCCCCGGGGGGATACTGGCCACGGCTTCTTGCACCCAGCTGGTCGATGTGGCGAAATGGAGGGAGGCGCTTCGGGCCGCCGCCTCGGACGCGCGTGCGGACCTTGAACTCCTGGCGGTCGGAGGGCAGCCCCCCGACCACCCGGTTCTTCTCGGGGTGCCGGAAACCGAGTACCTGAAATTCGCCGTGTACCGGAAGAGGTCATCATGACGCATCGATCCGTGTTGCGCATCCTGCTTTGCCTGGCGTTCCTCGCCGCCGCGGTCCTTCCCGCGTCCGCCCTCTCCGCGGAGGCGCCCGGCGAGGTCCTGGTGGCCACGATCGCCGCCTCCATCAACCCGGTCACCGCCGACTACCTATCGTCCGTCATCGAGAAAGCCGAGGAGAAGGGGGCCGCGCTCCTCGTGGTCGAGCTCGACACCCCCGGCGGCCTCGACAGCGCGATGCGGCAGATGGTCCAGGAGATCATCAGGACCCGCGTCCCCGTGGCCGTCTACGTCTCGCCTTCCGGGTCCCGCGCCGCCTCCGCGGGGGTCCTCATCACCCTGGCCGCGGACGTCGCCGCCATGGCCCCCGGTACGAACATCGGGGCGGCCCACCCGGTGAGCATCGGGGGGGGCGGGATGGACAACACGATGGCGCGGAAGGTGGAGAACGACGCCGCCGCCTACGCCCGGTCCCTCGCGGAGAAGAAGGGGCGCAACGGCGCGTGGGCGGAGAGCGCCGTCCGGGAGAGCGTCTCCCTCACGGAGAAGGACGCCCTGGAAAAGAACGTCGTCGATCTCGTGGCGCCGTCGCTCGAAGCCCTCCTGGAGCGGCTGGACGGGAGGGAGATCGGGAAGGGCGAGGGGAAGCTGATCCTGCGCACGAAGGGGATCAAGGTCACCCGGGTCCCGATGGGGGTCCGCCACCGCATCCTCTCCTCGCTGGCCAACCCCAGCATCGCCTACATCCTGATGATGATCGGCGTCTACGGGATCTTCTTCGAGCTCTCCAACCCCGGCGCGGTCTTCCCGGGGATCGTCGGGGGGATCTCCCTGATCCTGGGCTTCTACTCCCTGCATACGCTTTCCGCCAACTACGCCGGCTTCCTGCTCATCGCCCTGGCGATCATCCTCTTCATCCTGGAGGTCAAGGTCCACTCTTACGGGGCGCTCACCATCGGGGGGGTCGTCGCCCTGTCCCTGGGGAGCCTGATGCTTTTCCGGTCCTCGGCCGACCCCTGGCTGCGGATCTCGTGGGGGGTGCTGCTGACGATGGTCGGCGCGTCGGTGGTCTTCTTCACGACCGTCGTCACGCTGGCGGTCCGGAGCCAGATGCGGAAGCCCGTCACGGGGGCCGAAGGGATGATCGGAGAGACCGCTGAGACGATGGAGGATTTCGACGGTGAGGGGAAGGTGTTCGTCCTCGGGGAGTGGTGGAACGCCCGGTGCGGCATCCCCCTCAAAAAGGGGGAGAAGGTGACCGTCGTGGGACGGGAGGGGATGACCCTCCTCGTACAGCCGAAGTCCCCGAGCGGTTAGTTAAAGGGTTCGATTAAAAAATCCGGGGAGAACCCCCGGAAGGAGGAAATGGAATGGTCCCCTATTTTGCGCTGCTGGTCATCGTGATCCTGTTTCTTTACAGCACCATCAAGATCCTCAATGAGTACGAGAGGGGCGTGATCTTCCGCCTGGGCCGGGTGATCGGGGCGAAGGGCCCGGGTCTCATCATCCTCATCCCCGTCCTCGACAAGATGGTGCGCGTGGACCTTCGCGTCGTGGCATTGGACGTCCCTCCGCAAGACGTGATCACGCGGGACAACGTCTCGATCAAGGTGAGCGCCGTGCTCTATTTCCGCGTCCTGGACCCCAACCGGGCGATCGTCAGCGTCGAGAACTATCTCTACGCCACCTCCCAGCTCGCGCAGACGACCCTGCGGTCGGTGTGCGGGCAGGCCGAGCTGGACGACCTGCTCTCCGAGCGCGAGAAGATCAACGCGCACATCCAGGGGATCCTCGACAAGGACACGGAGCCCTGGGGGATCAAGGTCGCGAAGGTGGAGATCAAGCACATCGACCTGCCGCAGGAGATGCAGCGCGCGATGGCCAAGCAGGCGGAGGCCGAGCGCGAGCGGCGCGCCAAGATCATCGGGGCCGAAGGGGAGTTCCAGGCGGCGCAGAAACTCGCGGACGCGGCGCAGATCATGAGCGTCCAGCCGGTGGCGCTGCAGCTGCGGTACCTGCAGACGCTGCGGGAGGTGGCTGCCGAGAACAACTCGACGACCATCTTCCCCGTTCCGATCGACCTGTTCACCCCGTTCATGGA
>CAYILU010000114.1:0-5621 GCA_964364235.1 uncultured bacterium
CTTGTATCCACGCCCGGCTACGCCCCCTCGCTACGGAACGCGGTGAGAAATGCGGTCTAGAGCTTCCCCACGAGGATGAACGAGATGACCAGGGCGTAGATGACCAGGGACTCGATCAGCGCGAGACCGACGATCATCGGGATGAAGATCTTGTTCTGGGCGGAAGGATTGCGCGCAATCCCCTCCAGCCCGGCGGCGATGGCCTTGCCTTGGCCGAGCGCTCCTCCGAAGGATGCGATCGCTATGCCAAATCCGGCGGCCAGCGCGATGAAGGTCTTGACGTTGCTCCCGCCCGCTGCGGCGGCAGCACCTTCTTCCGCGAAGGCCACGGAGGCCGCTGCCACGACGAGCAGCGCCGGCAGAAGAGAAAAGGTGAGTCTGCGGAACATCGGGTGTCCCCCTTTCGAGTTATGAGATCCCGCCGCGAGGTTCCATCCCCCCGGCGGGGGTGAGGCCCTTCCGGATCAATGGTCCTCTTCGTGCGCCACCGCGCCCGAGATGTAGATCATGGAGAGCACGGTGAAGATGAACGCCTGCATGAACGAGACGAAGACGCCCAGCCCGTAGAAGATCGACGGGACCACGAAGGGGACCAGCCCCAGGAAGATCGAGACGACCATGTGGTCGCCGGTGATGTTGCCGAAGAGACGAAGCGACAGGGAGAGCGGCCGCGCCATGTGGGAGACGATCTCGATCGGCAGCATGATCGGCGCCATCCACCAGACCGGCCCCAGGAAGTGCTTGAGATAGGCGGCCCCGTGCTCCCGGATGCCGAAATAGTGCGTCGACAGGAAGATGATCACCGCCAGCCCGACCGTGATGTTCATCTTGTCCGTCGGCGGAACGAACCCCGGGATGAGCCCCAGCAGGTTCATGAAGAGGATGAAGAAGAAGCAGGTCCCTAAAAGCGGCATGTACTTTTTCGCGTGGTGGCCCAGGATGTCCCCGGCGATACCGACGAGGAAGGCCACGAGGAGCTCCAGAAGGTTGCGCAGGGTGAAGCGCGGCTCCGGGATGACCATCTCGTCCGTCTTCTTCCCGCCGACCGCCACCAGGGAGACGACGACCAGAAGGGCGGCGATCATGAACGCCGAGAGCACGTACTGCGGGATGTGGACGGGGAGGAGATTGAACCAGGAGAACGGCTCGTGCCCGCCCCCGACCGACGCTAAGGCCGCCGCGGGGAGCAGGGTCAGCCCGAGGGCTCCCACGATCCGCTTGCGCATCTTGTCGACCTCCTTGCGATCCGGTGTCACGTCTTGAACGCCCGCGTCAGCCCCTCGAGAAGGATCCCCAGGAAGAGGCATGACAGGCCGAGCAGAAGCCCCGCCGCATCGAACCGGCCGGACCGGACGACGAGGTAGATCACCGCCACCAGCCCTAAGAACTTGAGCACGTACTGGACGATGAACCCTTTGCGGATCGTCCCCTCGCCCGGGAACGCCTTCTCCAGGATCCTCCGGATGAGGAAGAAGTTCCCGTAGGCGATCGCGGCGCCGACGGCGGCGCCGGCGAGCATCCGGTAGCGCCCCGCGACCGCGATCCCGGCCAGGACCGCGCCGGCGGAGAGGAGGATCTTCCTCTCCGTGGAACGAAGGACGTGGGCTCCCGGGTCTTTCCCGGGGGTTTCACTCCCCACCGGGCTTCCTCTTTTCCGCTTCGTCCCGCTCCAGGTCCTTTCCCGAACGGACCGCGGCACGGTACAGGCTGCGCACCCCCGCCGCGAACCCCAGGCCGATCCAGACCACCGTGAGCCAGGGCGAGGTCCCGAGCCACCGGTCCAGGTAGTACCCGACCGCCAGGCCGATGATGACCGAAATGGCCATCTCCAGGCCCAGGGCGCTGTACTTGCCCAGCTCCCGGAAGAACGCCTTGCGATCCTGCTTCTCGGTCATGGCGGCAAAAACCTAAGTTTCCTACCACACATTCAAATATCCCGTCAACCGGAAATCCCCACCGGGACATTCCCATCGGGGACATTCCTGGTGTTATCAAGTTTCACGTTGAGGAGTGTCCCCGCCCAACGTTGAGGAGTGTCCCCGCCCGGCGCCGGGTAGCGTTTCTAAAGTCGCGCGAGGGCTGCCCGCGCCGCGGCGATGGTCCGGTCCAGTTCCCCGCGGGTGTGCGCGAGGGAGACGAAGCCCGCCTCGTACTGCGACGGCGCGATGTAGACCCCCCGCTCGAGAAGCCCGTGGAAGTATTTCGCGTAGGCGGCGGTGTCGCTCCGCTTCGCCGAGGCGTAGTCGACGACCGGCCCCTTCTGGAAGAAGGTGGTCCACATCGAGCCCACCCGGTTGGTCCACGCAGGGACGCCGGATTTCGCGAACGCCCCGTGGAGCCCCTCGGCCAGGTAGTCGGCCTTGTCCCCGAGCTTCTTGTAGGTCCCCTTCCGGGACAGCTCGTTCAGGCACGCGATCCCCGCGGCGACCGCAAGCGGGTTCCCCGAGAGGGTCCCCGCCTGGTAGACGGGCCCGACCGGCGACAGGGCGTCCATCACGTCGCCCCGCCCGCCGAAGGCTCCCACGGGCAACCCGCCGCCGATGATCTTGCCCAACACCGTGAGGTCGGGGTCGACCCCGTAGAGCTCCTGCGCCCCGCCGGGCGCCACGCGGAACCCGGAGATCACCTCGTCGAAGATGAGGAGCGCCCCCTCCTGCCGCGTCATCTTCCGCAGCGCGTCGAGGAACCCCGGGGCCGGGAGGATGACCCCCATGTTGCCGGGGACCGGCTCGACGATGACCGCGGCGATCTGTCCCGGGTTCCTCTCGAACAGGCGTCGGACGGACGCGGCGTCGTTGAAGGTGGCGGTCAGGGTGTGCCTGGCAAGGGAGGCCGGAACGCCGGGCGAGTCGGGCTGCCCGAACGTGAGCGCCCCGGACCCGGCCTTCACCAGCATGGAGTCGGCGTGGCCGTGGTAGCACCCTTCGAACTTCACGATCTTGTCCCTGCCGGTGAATCCCCGCGCCAGCCGGACTGCGCTCATCGCCGCCTCGGTGCCCGAGGAGACCAGCCGGACCTTCTTTATGGAAGGGAACGCCCTCCGGACGAGGTTCGCGAGCGCGACCTCCCCCGCCGTGGGGGCGCCGTAGCTCGTCCCTTTCCCCGCTGCGCCCCGGATGGCGGAGACGACCTTCGGGTGGGCGTGGCCGAGGATCATCGGCCCCCACGAGGAAACGTAGTCGATAAACGCGTTGCCATCGACGTCGGTGACAGTCGCCCCCTTCGCCTTGGCGATGAAGAGCGGGGTCCCGCCCACGGAACGGAACGCCCGCACGGGGGAGTTCACCCCGCCGGGGATGACCTTTTTCGCCTCGCGGAACAGCTTTTCCGATTGCTTCGTCTTGAGCCGGGCCACCCGAATGCCTCCTGGGGAAGTGGAAAGATTGGGCGAATTGTATCCGCGGGCGGGGCGGGGTGTCAAGGAAACCATCCGCTGGAAAACCATACGGTTTTTCGATTAGACGCAAAACGGTATTATAAATTGGCTTGACACCCGTGAGTGGGGCGGTGTAAAAAAAGTCTTTCGTGCGCGGCGGGGATTTTCCATGACCTTTCCGCCGCGGGGGGGAGAAGCGGACAGCCCATGGGAATGCAGGAATATAACGAGAAGATCCTGATCGAGAATGAGTTTGGCCCCCTGTGGTCGGGGGTGGACACGCTCCTGGTCGGAGATAAGGTCTTCACCGCGAAGGAACTGAAGCGGGCCTTCGACCTGTGGGCGGCCGACATCGTGGGGATCGACCTCCATATCCTGACGGATGGGCAGTACGCCTTCCGCTTCTACGACGGGGACGACCGTTGCGTCGTGGTGTTCGTCTTCGACGAGAAGATGAACATCACCCGGGAGCTGCGCGCCCACATCGCGGAGTGGCTCCAGGAGGAGTATTACGGCATCGGCATGGAGGCTTTTTTCGCGGGGAAAATGGTGAAGCTGCTCCGCCGGAAGGTCCGGGGGGAGGAAGACTCTCCTCCCGGATAAGGTTTTCCGCCTTCCCGGCTCCTGCAGGTTTAAACGTAAAACCGATTGTCTGACAAGGAGATGCATGTTGCTCACCTGCCGCAAGGCATCCGTTCGCTCGTCCGCCGCACAGCGGAACCCGGATGCCCCGATCGCGATGGAGGGGCCGGCCTGATGGAATCGTACGTCGACCTGGTCCGGCGCCGCCTCGAGGACCGGCATAGCAACATCCTCGGGAACCTGTACCAGCTGGGCGACGGGCACCTCCGGTTCACCGTTCGGATCTTCGGGGACTGCCTCGACGAGGAGAAGCGCAACGAGCTGTTCGGCAACTACACCGAGTACTGGACGGAGTCCGAACTGCGCGAATTCGTTCGAAACTTCCTTCCCGCCTACGCGGAGTACGCCGTCTCTGAACTGGTCGAGAAAAAGAAGGACGGGGAGCGGTTCGACCCCCCCTGGCTCACCCAGGAGGAGTACCAGGAGATGGCGGTCCGGGAGAAGTGGCCCAGGATCGCAGCCCACTTGGAGCACATGACCCCCCTGCAGCTGCGCCGGGAGATCGCGAAGGCGGGGCTGCTCTTCCGCCCCTACATGCTCTCGGACCCCGGCTTCAACGAGGGTGCGCTCGAGTTCGCGCTCTATTTCGACCTGCTGGACCGGCTCGGGAAACTATCGCCCGACGAGTTGCGGGCCGTCGCCGTCGAGATCGGCGCGCTCGTGGAACGCGCGGTCTCCGCCAAGTCGATCGAAGAGTGCGAGAAGATCCTTCCCCGGATCCGGGAGCGGGTGGTGAGGACGGCGGGGATCCTGGCCGACCCGGAGACTCTGCTTGGCCCCGAGATGGAGCGGTATCCCCGCGAGGCCCCGGCCGGCTGGAAGCTGCGCGAACTGCGGAACACCCTGAAAACCATGACGCTCAAGGATTTGCGTCTCTCCGCGCTCGCCCATCTGGACCTGCTGACGACGGAGGAGACGCGGGAGATCGTGACCCCCTTCTTCTCGCGCTACCCCTCCTTTTTCGGTATCCCCTCCGCCGGCCTCCAGGAGCTCATCCTGGCTGTCGCGGAAAAGATCAGCGACCGGGCGATCACCTTCTTCTTCGAGCGCTATTCCGTGGGCCGGATGTCGATGACCCCCGCGGTGTCCTACCTCGTCTGGAAGCTGATGCCGGAGGAGGAGAGGCTGGTCCGTCTGCGGGAGGACAACGCGAAGATGGACCAGGCGATGATGTCCCGGCACCTCGCAAGGTACCTGCTGTCGTCGACGCCGTCCGAGCTGTCCGACGCAGGAAAGCAGATCTCGCTGCTCATGGACGAGCGGTTCTCCTCAATCCACGGTTTGATTCTTACGAGTGCGGGGAGCGACGTGCAGGGGGAGGGGGTCCGCATGCTCTACGACGAGGTCACCGTGCGGTCCCTCCGGATGATGTTCCACCAGGAGGGGGAGCGACAGGAGAGGTTTGGAGAGATTCGGCAGAGGATCGCGGCGGCCGCGGGGATCGCAGTACCCGCGGAAATCACGGAGGGAGGTTCTTAACGGATGATATTCGAGTATATGGAGAAGATCGTGATGTTCAAGGAGACCCCGGAGGGGCTCACCACGGACATGGAGTGGCTGCACCAGGCCGGGGAGGAGGGCTGGGAGCTTTCGGCGACCGTCC
>CAYILU010000115.1:0-5439 GCA_964364235.1 uncultured bacterium
GATAATCAAGCTCCACAGACATCAAATCGAGAACAAAAGGCCCTACAAGATAAAGTTCGTTTCCGATCCGATCTGCTGGACGGAGGTGCCCGAGACGCTGACGATGCTGGGCAGGCAGCGGAGGCGCTGGCATCTTGGACTCATCCAGAGCATGGTTCAGCACAGGACGCTCCTGTTCAATCCCCGGTACGGCAAGGTGGGACTGTTCGTCATGCCCTATTACCTGCTCGTGGAGATGCTGAGCCCCGTCGTCGAGGTGTTGGGCTATGTCTCAGTCGTCTGCTCCTACATCCTCGGAATCCTGAGCTTCGAATTCCTCCTGATATTTCTGACCCTGGCGATTTTCTACGGGATATTCCTGTCCACCGCGGGGATCTACCTGGAGGAAATAACCTACCGTAGATATCCAAAATGGGGCCACCTGATGCGCCTGTTGGCGTACGGGGTCCTGGAAAACTTCGGTTACCGGCAAATAAACAGCTTCTGGCGGTTTCAGGCCGCCTTGAAGTACATTGTCGGGATGAGGAAGTGGGAGCACGTGGAGAAGGGGTCACCGGACAACCGCCTTGCCTCGTCCAGACCGTGAACGACGTCGACCTCGGTTTCCTTGCGATCCGCAAGGGCAATCACCAGGAAGCTCTCAACCTGTTCCGCAGGGGGTTGGAGCGGGGCGATCCGGCCGCATACCGTGGGCTTGCCCTGGCCAGCTACCATCTGGAGGACTACCCCGTTTCGCGATGGGCATTCAATAAATACCTGGAAATCCGCCCCGGGGACAAGGAGTCTCTCCGCTACCTCGACGCGATGGAGAAAACGGCGCGGCTGCCGCAGCCATCGAAAAGAGAGTCGCGGTTCCGCGTGGGAAGCGGTTGCCTGGAGATCCTGCGCGGATCCTGGAAAAAGATGTTCCTCAAAGGGATCAACCTCGGGCTCGGCATTCCCGGGCACTTCCCCGGGGAGTACGCTATCAAGAAGGGAACCTACCGCAAGTGGTTCCGGATGATCGCCCGGATCGGCTTCAACGCGGTGCGAACCTACGCGCTCCATCCCCCCGGCTTTTACGAAGCGCTCCGCGAGGTGAACGAGGCGGACACTCCTCTGTATCTCCTCCAGGGGGTCTGGCTCGAGCTGCCGGACCGCGGCGGCTTCGACGCCCCCGCATACCTCGCCTACGCCAGGAAGCAGGTCGAGGACGCGGTGGACGGAGTGTTCGGGAGCCTGGCACTCTCCGAGCGCCCCGGCCATCCCCACGGCCGGTACGAGTGCGACGTTTCATCCTACCTGTGCGCCTTCCTTGTCGGGCGGGAATGGGAACCTTGCGCAGTCCGCAGCTACAACGAGGAGAGGGGCGGCGGCGTCACCTCCTACGACGGAGAGTTTCTTTCCCTTCCCGGGGGGAAACCGTTCGAGGCCTGGGTGACGAGGCTCTGCGACCACCTCGCCTCCGTGGAACAGGCTAGGTACGGTTTCACCCACCCGGTCTCCGCCCTGAACTGGCCGACGCTGGACCCGATGGATCACCCCACGGAATCGAACCACGAGGACGAGCTTCGCCGCCAGGGGATCGCGGTGCGGACTGGGATCTGCAACGAGAACGAGGATATGGAGTCGTTCGATGCGGCGCGGATCCAGTCCCGGAAGGGCGCAGGCTATTTCGCGACCTACCATGCCTACCCGTACTATCCCGATTTCATGAACAACGACTACCTCGGCGAGGAAAATCCTTATCTGGCCTATCTCACCCTTCTCAAGCGCCATCACGGTGATCAGCCGGTCCTCATCGGGGAGTTCGGCGTGCCGAGCAGCCGGGAGATCGCACATTGGAACCGGAAGGGATGGCACCACGGCGGACATAACTTCACGAACCAGGCGAGGATCAACGGACTCATGATGAAGGCGATCCGCGAGGCAGGAATGGCGGGGGGGGTCCTGTTCAGCTGGTTCGACGAGTGGTTCAAAAAAAACTGGCTTTTCCAGCCCTACTATCTTCCTCCGGACCGGAAGGCATTCTGGTTCAACATGCAGGACGCGGAAGAGAACTACGGAATCCTCGCCGCCCGCCCCGGATACCCCGCGCCGAAGGTACACCTTGCGGGCAACAGGGCGGAATGGGCCAACGCGACCGCGCTGTACGACGAGAGAAACCCCTCTCCCGCGCACCGTTTCGACGACGGCGGGGACGGCGCGAGGACCCTGCGCATGCTCCGCGCCCAGCATGACGAGGGATTCCTGTACCTTTTACTCGAAACGAAGGACGTGATCGACTTCGGTAAAGCGAATTACATCATCGGGATAGGCACATGCCCGGTCGGCGAGGGGGAGCGGCTCCTCCCCTTCCGCACGGAATTCACCAGCCCTGTGGGGATCACCTTTGCCGTCCACCTTGCCGGGAAAGAGAGCAGCCGGATCCTCGTCTGCCAGGAGTACGACAAATACCTGAATCACTCCGGGGAGCGGGTGGTCCCTGCACAATCTTCATCCGGAGCGTGGGTGGTGATGCAGAACCGCGCGAACGCGCGGCGGATCGGGAAGGACGGGAAGCGGTTCTTTCCCTCGCGTGTCTTCTCGATGAGCCGGCTCCGGTTCGGCTCTCTCGAAGACGGATCCTCCCGCTACGACTCCCTCGCGGACTTCCACTGCGCCGGAAATCTCCTCGAGCTCCGCCTCCCCTGGAGCCTGCTCAATTTCACCGACCCGAGCTCGCGGACGGTCCTGTGGCGCAACGGAAGCGAAAATAGCCGGAAGATCCCCGGCGTGCGGTTGTTCGCCATTTCGTACAAACCGGGGACCCACGGGCCGGCCGCAGCTCCGACCGGAGGGCGGGCCAACATCACCGGCTCCCTGCCGGTAGCGATGTCGGCCGACACCGTCGCATCGTACTCCTGGAAGGAATGGGAGACGCCGGCATTCCATACGTATCTCAAGCCGGGCCACGAAAAGATCTCGGAGGCCCTCTCCTCCATCCGGGAGGCGCCATGATCCTGCCGGTCTCGCGGAGAGAGTTCCTGAAACTGGGAGGCGCGGCGGCGCTTGCCGTCGCATTCCGCGGCGTCGCCCACGGAGGCCGGACGGGCGTTCCGGTCCTCATGTACCACGATATCTCCCAGGACTACCGCGACGACTACACGATCTCCCCTGCTCTCTTCTCCGCGCATATGGAGTGGCTCCACGGGAACGGTTTCCGTTCCGTCTCCTTGAAGGACCTCCCGTCCGTGTCCGCGCACGGAAGGACATTCGTCCTTACCTTCGACGACGGGTACGCTTCCTTCCTCGACTACGCCTTTCCGCTCCTGGAGGAGTACGGCTTCCGCGCCACGATCAACGTGCTGGGGCGCTTCGCCGGGGAGGTGATCGAGTTCCGGGGGAAAAGGGCGGCGCTCTCGTGGGACGAGTACCGCCACCTCGTCCGCAGCGGCCGCGTGGATCTCGGGTGCCACACGTACGATCTCCACCGCTTTTCCGAGCGCGGCGCGGCCGGAGTCCCGGCGGGCAGGCTGGAGGAAGACCTGCGGCGGTTCCAGGAATCGGTGACTGCGGAGACCGGTTCACCGTCGGAGATCCTCGCCTGGCCATACGGTCTGTACACCGAAAATGGGATCGCGGTTGCCCGGAAGGCGGGGTTCCGCTACCTTCTCACTTCGGAGGAGGGGAAATTCGTACCGGGCGGCGACGTCACGCGGATCCCCCGGCTGAATATCAACCACAAGTTCGATCCCATCTCGTTTCGCCAATACGTCGAGGAGCCCCTATGAAGCGCGCGATCCAGCCAAAGGCCGCCGTACTCTTCTTCCTGTTTTTCGCCGCCTTCATGCCCGCGCCGGCCGCGGCCCAGGCCATCAACCCGGCCGTGGCAGGCGCCGACAATGACATCGGCGAGCTGAGGCAGTCCCTTAAGGATGAGAAGGGGGCGCAGGAAAAGGCGCGGCTCCATAAAAGGATCGGAGACCTCCTGGCGGACAGCCGGGACTTCCCGCAGGCTTCGTCGGAGTATATCGCCGCTCTCGCCCTGTCGCGCGATTTCCCGGCGGAAGAGCGGTTCCGGATGGCGCGGGTCCTTTCCTGGGCGGGACGCCTGGACGAGGCGATCGCGGAGCTGGAACGCATCCTCGCGGAAAATCCCGGGGACCGCGCCGCGCGCATCCACCTGGCCCGGTGCCTCTCGTGGAAAGGGAAACTCGGGCGTGCGGAGCGGGAGATCGAACGGGTCCTCAAGGAGCAACCCGGGGACCGTGAGGCGATCCTCGTGAAGGCGAACCTCCTTCGCTGGAGGGGGGACCTGCGTCGTGCGGTGGCGCACTACCGGCAGGCCCTCGGCGGGGAGGAGGAGTTCGGCGCCAGAACGGGACTTGCCTATGCGTTCCTCTCCGCCGGCGACGTCCGGATGGCCCGGGCGGAGAGGAATATTATCAAGGCGGAGTACCCCTACCAGGAGGGGGAGCTTGGGGAGCTCGACCGCGCGATCCGGGCGGCGGAGCGGCCGACCGCGGAGGGGGGTTACGCCTACTACAGCGACTCGGACGACAACCGGGTGGAAAAGATCTCCGCTTCGCTTTCCGGATGGGCATCCGTGGCACGGCTCGGGCTGTCGCTCCGCCACTTCGACGCGAGGGACAACGCACGCCATGCGGACGCCCGCCAGGCCTCCCTGAGCGCCTTCTCGCGGGTCACGGAGTCGGCGGGGTTCCATGCATCGGCGGGGTTCCACGAGTCCCGAGCCGGGGAGACCGGCGAATTTTTTACCGGAAGCGCGCGGCTGGAACTCCTGATCCCCCGGGGGAACGCCGCGGCATCCGCATCCCGGGAAATCCTGACGGACACGGCGCAGCTGATCGGGAACTCCGTGCGGGTCTCCGCGTTCCAGATATCCCTGTCCCAGTACCTAGGATGCGGCGTCACCGCCGACGGCTCCTACGGATACCGTGAATACTCCGACGACAACCGCTCGAAGGACCTCAACCTTTCCGTCCGTCATGCTTTCGACGTCAAGGCCCCCTTCGTTTCCGCCGGATACCGGTTCCGGTTCAGGGATTTTTCGAGGGAAACGGGAAGCGGCTATTTCGACCCGGGCAACTACCTCTCCCACCAGCTGTTCCTCGCGCTTTCCCACGACGGAAAGCGGGTCGTGGCCTACATTGAGCCTTATGTCGGACACGAGGAATTCGACCGGAGAGGCACGAAAACAAACCGGTGGATAGGCGGCGGATCCGGATCCCTGGGCGTGAAGATCCGGGAGGGATGGATATTGGAGGGGAACGTCGAAGGCGGATCCAACTCCTCCGGAGCCGCGGCCGGATTCGACTACTACCAGGCGGGGGTGCGGATCCGCGCCACGTTCTGATCAGACGGTGACCTTCCCCCGGTAGGCGCCGAAGACGCCGCGCATGACGTCGGAGATCTCCCCGATCGTGGCGTAGGCACGAACGGCCGACAGGATCGGCG
>CAYILU010000116.1:0-5436 GCA_964364235.1 uncultured bacterium
AACGGTACGTGTCTTCTCTTCTATACGATTTCAACAATATACTGTTACAGGAAAGCTGGCAAGGCGCAGTACCCGGCGAGGAGAGGCTGGTGTCCGGAACGCGGCCTTTCTCCGCGGGAGAGGAATCTCATGATCGTAAGGAGGAAACCGTGAAGGCGATCCGGGTTCATCAGCACGGCGGTCCCGATACACTTGCGATGGAGGATCTCCCCGTCCCCAAGCCCGGGAAGGGAGAGGCGCTCGTCCGGCTCGACGCCATCGGCGTCAACTTCATCGACATCTACCAGAGGGCGGGGCTTTATCGTGTGCCCCTGCCCTTCACGCCCGGCAACGAGGGCGCCGGGACCGTGGCGGAAACGGGGCCGGAGGCGGCCGGGGTGGCCCCGGGAGACCGCGTGGCGTACGCCGGTGCGATCGGGTCGTACGCGGAATTCGCGGTGGTACCCGCCTGGCGCCTGGTCAGGATCCCGGAAGGGTTCGACCCGGCGATAGCCGCGGCGGCGATGCTCCAGGGCATGACCGCCCATTACCTCGCCCATAGCACCTGTCCGCTGAAGCCAGGGGATACCTGTCTTGTCCACGCGGCGGCCGGCGGCGTCGGTCTCCTGCTCACGCAGATGGCGAGGCGGCTTGGGGCCCGGGTGATCGGGACCGTCTCGACGCGGGAGAAGGCCGCGCTCGCCCGCGAATTCGGCGCCGACGAAGTCATCCTGTACACCGAGAAGGATTTCGAATCCGAGGTGAGGCGGCTGACGGGCGGCAAAGGCGTGCGGGCGGTGTACGATTCGGTGGGGCGGGACACCTTCGAGAAGAGCCTGAACTGCCTTGCGCCCCGCGGGTACCTGGCGCTCTACGGTCAGGCCAGCGGCCCGGTGGCGCCGTTCGACCCGCAGATCCTCAACACGAAGGGTGGACTTTTCCTGACCCGGCCTTCCCTGGCGCACTACACGGCGACGCGGGAAGAGCTCCTCTCCCGGGCAAACGACGTGTTAGGGTGGGCGGCGTCCGGGGAGCTGAAAATCCGGATCGGCGCGCGGTTCCCTCTCGCGAAGGCCGCGGACGCCCACCGGGCCCTCGCGGGCCGGGAGACCACCGGAAAGGTCCTGCTCATCCCGTAGCTCGGGGGTTGCCCGGTTTTTCCATCTCCTCCGTGTACCGGCCGTGCCGGGCCGCCCCGTTGCACCGGGCACGGTGGAAAAAGGCTTTCCGGGCCGCCGCGGCGTTGCCCGGCTCTCCCTTCCACGCCTTGAGGACCGGGTCCTGGAGCGCGCGCCCGTAGGAAAAGCTGAGCTCCCATGGGTGGGGGCCCATGGCGTTCATCGCGCTCAGCCTCCCGGTGGCCTGCTCGGGGGTCTGCCCCCCCGAGAGGAAGACGATACCGGGGACGGCGGAAGGAACGGTCCGGCGCAGGACGCGCACCGTCGCCCCGGCGATCTCGCCCACGCCCGCCTGACGTGGACACTCCTTCCCGGAGAGCACCATATTGGGCTTGAGCAGTGTCCCCTCGAGCGCCACCCGGTGCCCGGCGAGCCCGGCGTACAAGAGACCAAGCGCCGCCGTCGTGACCTCCTCGCAGCGCTCGATCGTGTGCGGCCCGTCCATGAGGACCTCCGGCTCGACGATCGGGACCAGTCCCGCCTCCTGGCAGAGGGCCGCATAGCGGGCAAGCGCGTGGGTGTTCGCCTCCAGGCAGTACGCCGTGGGTATCCCGTCGCCGATGGCGATGACCGCCCTCCATTTCGCGAACCGCGCCCCGAGGCCGCGGTATTCCGCCAGCCGCTCCCGGAGGCCGTCCAGCCCTTCCGTGATCTTCTCGCCGGGGAAACCAGCCAGGGACTTCGCCCCCAGGTCCACCTTGATGCCGGGGACGATCCCTTGCCGGGAAAGGAGCTCCGGGAAGGGAGTGCCGTCCGACGCCTTCTGACGGATGGTCTCGTCGAACAGGATCACCCCGCTGATGAACTCCTCGATGCCGTCCGTCGTGAACAGCAGTTCCCGGTACGCTCTCCGGTTCTCCTCGGTGGAAGGAACCTTGACGCTCTTGAATCGTTTTTCGATGGTCGGTGCGCTCTCGTCCGCCGCAAGGATCCCCTTGCCGGGGGCGACGAGCAACCGGGCAACGGATTGAAGTTCGGATGTCGACATTGCAGGCTCCCTCTGTCTTCTTATTATTGCAGTTTTGATTCTCATGCGGAGGTGCGGGTTTCGTTGCCGCCGGCGGGAGAATCAGGGAGAATATGGGCATCTCTCACCGGGAATGATGATGCGCATCGCTCTCGTGAACACAAACGGTATCAGGCCCCCGATCGCGCCGATCGGCCTGGAGTATGTGGCCGAGGCGCTCTCCGCCGCGGGTCATTCCGTGGAGGTGCTCGACCTCTGCTGGGAGCCGTCGTGGGAGGCGGCCGTCGAACGATTTTTTTCCGGGAAGGAGTTCGGCCTCGTCGGGCTCTCGATCCGCAACACGGATGACTGCTCCTTTTCCAGCCGTGAGTCCTTCCTTCCCGGGCATGCGGGGATAACGAAATCCGTTCGCGAGCATTCGGGCGCGCCGGTGGTGCTGGGGGGCGGCGGCGGCTCCATCATGCCCGCGCCGGTCCGGGCGCGGTGCGGCGCCGACATCGGCGTCGGGGGGGCCGGGGAGTTCGCCCTGGCCGACCTCGCGACCCGGATGGACGAGAAACGAAATTGGGAGGACGTCCCGAACCTCATCCTGTGCAGGGGCGACAAGTGGATGCGGAACCCGGCCTCCTTCCCTCCCCTGTCCTCCCTGCCGGCGATGAGGCGTACGTGGGTGGACAACCCACGCTATTTCCGGGAAGGCGGCCAGGCCGGGTTCGAGACGAAGCGGGGCTGCCCGTGCCGTTGCGTCTACTGCGCCGACCCCGTGGCGAAGGGGAAAACGACAAGGCTTCGCCCTCCGGCGGCCGTGGCCGACGAACTTGCACGGCTGCTCGCGCAGGGGATCGACCACATCCACACCTGCGACAGCGAATTCAACGTACCCGAATCGCATGCGATCGAGATTTGCGACGAGATCGTCCGCCGGGGTCTCGGGGAGAGACTGCGCTGGTACGCCTACTGCTCGCCGGGGCCCTTCTCCCCCGGGCTGGCGAAACGGATGCGCCGCGCCGGGTGCGTGGGGATCAACTTCGGGGTGGACTCCGGGGACGAGGGGATGCTGCGAAGTCTCCGGCGGGATTTCGGGCCGGAGGACATCCTGCGCTCCGCCCGCTCGTGCAAAGAGGCCGGCATCACCGTCATGTTCGACCTGTTGCTCGGTTCGCCGGGGGAGACGAGGGAGAGCGTCGTCCGCACGATCGACCTGGTGAGGAAGGCCGGGCCGGACCGGGCCGGCATCGCGGTCGGGGTCCGCGTCTATCCGGGAACGGAGGTCGCGGGAATCGTGGCGCGCGAGGATCGGAAGGGCGGGCTGACCGGGGGCGACGACCTCTCCTTGCCGGTCTTCTTCCTCGAGCCGGAAGTCGCGCCGTTCCTCTTCGGGCTGCTCGACGATCTGACCCGGGACGATTCCCGCTTCCTGTTCTTCGACCCCGCCCGTCCGCATAGCAACTACAACTACAACGCGAACCAGGTTCTCGTGGACGCGATCGCAAAGGGGGCCAGGGGCGCGTACTGGGACATCCTGCGCTCAGTGTGCGGTTGATTCCATATCGACCGGGAAGGGAATTGCCTCCGTAACTCCTGCCGGTGCTCGCCGATCTCCCGGCGCACCTCCTCGGAACAGCGTGAACCGCCTTGCGCGTCCTCTTGCGAAGCGGTATCGGTCTTGCCGCAAAGCTCTTCCGCGAGGGCGAAGGCCTCTTCCGCCGCCCCGGGCCGGTTCGTGCGCATCCGGAGGACGCCCAGCGTGTCCAGGAGCGCCGCCTGGCGGCCCCCGGGGGCGGCTACCACCGCCTCCATGCGGGCCAGCGCCTCGTCGATCCCGTCACCCGAGAAGATGGCGGCCCAGGCAAGGTTGTTGGTCGCCTCGGCATCCCCCGGCCTCGACTCGAGCGCCCGGAGGTACTCCTCGCGGGCTTTTCCATAATCCTTCCTTGCGAGGGACAGGTTGCCGAGATTGACGCGGGCCTGGAAAAGATTCTTTTCCTTCCGGAGGGACTTTTCGTACTCCCGCTGCGCCAGGTCGAGCTTCCCCTCCCGCTCGTAGGCGACGCCCAGGTCCACATGCTCCGCGGCGGTCAGCGGGTCTTCGAGGACGATGATCTTCGGGATGCGGGAGCACCCCGCAGCGAGGAGGAGCAGGAGGATCGACAGGAGGATCGACCATCGGGCCATCAACGCCCTCCCCGCGTTACGATGAGCGCAAGCCGCCCCATCTTCGCCCACTGCGCATCCAGCGTGGGGAAGGGGATCACCTTCCCCCGCTCCCGCCCGGAATGCGCAACCACCCCTTCCGGGGTCCAGCCGTACGCCACCAGGTAGTGGGGCCGGCTCCAGGCCCAAATGCCGAGGTCGACCAGCAGGATCACGGGTGCGCCCGCCGAGATCCGCTCTTGCAAGCGAAGAAGGTCCAGGTCCGCGACCTCCGCCGCGAACCCCCGCCGCCGCGCGGAGCCGGCCAGGTCGGTGATGAGCGACCCCTTCAACCCTTCCGTCCGGGTTTCCCGCACGAGATCCGCCGTCGGGACGTCGTTCCCCAGGAACCGGAGGAGCATCGCGAGGGAGGATGGTCCGCAGGTATCTTCCTCCTGGGGAAGGAAAGGGACCCCTTCGATGACCGTGGGTATGGAGGCGCCCCTCACCACGCTTGCGCCCCCCGCGCATCCCGCCAGGATGAAAAAGGCGCCGCCCGTCAGCAGGACGGCGCCGAAAAGCGGCAACCCCTTTTTCACCGGTGCAGGTCCGGGTCGCTCATCGACCGGACGCTAATCCCTGCCGTGTCCGCGGCCGCCCCGGTTCTCCTTCTCGTGCTCCTTCCTTTCCTTGCGTTCCTCTTTCCGGTGCTGCTTCGAATGCTTCTTCCACTGTCCGTAGGGAATGCGTCGCTCCTTTCCGTATCGGACCCGGTAATCCTTGGGGACCCGGGACACATATACGGGAACGTGGCGGCGCTCCACGACCCCCCACGGCCCGTTGTAGGCCCTTGCGCGGTACCAGCGGTCCCCGCGCGGAGACCACCAGTAGCCGCCGTAGAAGAATACGTCGATCTCCTGGTGGGGAACGAAGTAGACCTGGGACCTGGGGACCAGGACCACTTCCGGCGGCTCGGCAACCACGATAGGCGGGGGGCCCAGGTTGATGTTGACGTTCACTTCCGCCGCCGCCTCTTTCGTCCCCCCGGTGGCAAACAGTCCTCCGAGAAGGACGGCCAACCCGATCACTCCGAACATCCCTTTCCGCATGTTTACCCTCCCTGCCGGCCAGAGGCCGCCTCGCTCTGTTTGGACCCCATCGAGTCCGTTATCACTTTAC
>CAYILU010000117.1:0-2047 GCA_964364235.1 uncultured bacterium
GGCCCGGCGCAAGGGGAAAATCCTTCGTTTCCGCCCTTACCCGAACGTGACGATGACGAACTCTTTCTTCCCGATTTTCAAGCGGATTTCGCCCTCCGGGACGATATCCCTGGCCGGATCCACCGCCTTTTCCCCGTTGACCTCCAGCCCACCCTGCCGGATCAGCCGCCGCACGGCGGATTTCGATGTGAAGGAAGCGGAAACCATCGAAACCACCGAGGCCAGATCGGTCTTCCCCCCCAGCGCGCTGCCCGGGATCCTGCGCGCGTCCTCCGGGAACTCCTTGCCGGAAAACCTTCTCCGGAATCCTTCTTCCGCCTCCCTGGCGGCCGCGCGGCCGTGGAAGCGGGCGACGATCTCCCCTGCCAGGGCGACCTTGGCCTCCATCGGGTGCCGCGTACCGTCGGCGAGGCCGTTCCGCAAGGCCTCCAGCCCGGCCAGCGTGATGTCGGAAAGGAGCTCGTAATACTTGAGCATCAGGTCGTCGGAGATCGACATCATCTTCCCGAAGATCGTCTCCGGGGGCTCCGTGATCCCGACGTAGTTCCCCAGGCTCTTGCTCATCTTGTTCACGCCGTCCAGCCCCACCAGGAGCGGCGTGGTCATCACCACCTGGGCTTCCTGCCCGTACACCCGTTGCAGGTCGCGCCCCACGAGCAGGTTGAACTTCTGGTCGGTGCCGCCCAGCTCCACATCCGCCTTCAGGGCGACCGAATCGTACCCCTGGAACAGCGGGTAGAGGAACTCGTGGATCGGGATCGGGCGCTCCCCCTCGTACCGCCTGCGGAAGTCGTCCCGCTCCAGCATCCGGGCCACCGTCATCTGCGCCGCGATCCGGACCATCTCCTCGATCGCGAGGCCGGAGAGCCACTCGGAGTTGAACCGCACCTCGGTCCCCTCCGGGTCGAGGATCTTGAAGATCTGCTCCTTGTAGGTGGCCGCGTTGCGCTCCACGTCCTCCCTCGTGAGAACCTTGCGCGTCTCCGCCTTGCCGGTGGGGTCCCCGATCATGCCGGTGAAGTCGCCGATCAGGAAGACGACCTGGTGGCCGGCCTCCTGGAAGTGCTTGAGCTTCTGTATGAGGACGGTGTGGCCCAGGTGCAGGTCCGGCGCGGTGGGGTCGAACCCCGCCTTGACCCGCAGCGGGCGGCGCTCCTTCCGGGATCGCAGGAGCTTTTGCGAAAGCTCCTCCCCACTGATGACGTCGACCGCGCCTCGCTTCAGGGACTTGAGAATCTCTTCCATTCGTCCGCGCTCCTCATCCGGCCTTCGGTCATGACAAACGGTTCCACGGCCCTGCAGGCTCCCGTTTCCGGGTCGATGTCGAAGAACACTCCCGCCGCCTCCGGCTCTCCCGCCGCAACCTCGAACCGGGTGGGCACCTGGAGGATGAAACGTCGCAGCACGCCTTTCGGGTCCATCCCGATCACCGACTGCGAGGCCCCGCACATCCCCGCGTCCGTGATGTACCCCGTCCCGCCGGGCAGCACCTGCGCGTCGACGGTCTGGACGTGGGTATGCGTCCCCGCGATGGCCGACACCTTGCCGTCGAGATGGAACGCCATCGCGCGCTTCTCGGAGGTGGCCTCGGCGTGGAAGTCCACCAGGACCGCCGCGGCCTGCCGCCGCACCTCGGGAAGGGCCCCGTCCATCCAGCGGAAGGGGCAGTCGTACTGCCCCATGAAGACCCTCCCGATCAGGGACACCACGGCATAAGCCGCCCCGCTGCGTCCCCGGAAAACGCCCCACCCACGGCCTTCCGCGCCCGGGGGGTAGTTGGCGGGGCGGAGGATCCGCGCCTCCCCCTGCAGGAGGGGCACCCCCTCCCGCTTGTCCCAGACATGGTTCCCGCTGGTCAGCGCGTCCACGCCGGCGTCGAAGAGCTCCATGACGACGGATTCCGTGATCCCCATGCCGCCCGCGGCGTTCTCCGCGTTCGCCACGACGAGGTCGACGTCCCGCCGGCCGGCCAGGCGGGAGAGGAATTCCCGGACGGCCTTCCGGCCGGGTTTCCCGACGACGTCACCGAAGAAGAGAACCCACATTA
>CAYILU010000117.1:2147-5364 GCA_964364235.1 uncultured bacterium
ACGGCCTTCCGGCCGGGTTTCCCGACGACGTCACCGAAGAAGAGAACCCACATTATTTCGCGTACTCGACGGCCCGCGTCTCGCGGATCACCGTGACCCGGATCTGGCCGGGGTAGGACAACTCCGTCTCGACCTTCTTGGCGATGTCCCGCGCGAGTATCGTGGCCGCGTCGTCGGTGATCTTCTGGTTGTCCACGATGATCCGGACCTCGCGCCCGGCCTGGATGGCGTAGGACTTCTCGACCCCCGGAAACGACTTGGCGATCTTCTCGAGGTCCTCCAGCCGTTTGAGGTAGTTCGCCAGCATCTCGCGGCGCGCGCCGGGCCGGGCCCCGGAAAGGGCATCCGCCGCCTGGATGAGGATCGGCAGGATATCGTGCGGGGATTCGTCCTCGTGGTGCGCCGCGATGGCGTGAATGACCCGGGGGGACTCGCCGTACTTTTTCGCGAGGTCGGCCCCGATGAGCGCGTGCGGCCCCTCGATTTCGTGGTCGACGGCCTTCCCGATGTCGTGCAGGAGGCCCGCGCGTTTCGCGACCTTGGCGGAAAGCCCCAGTTCCGACGCGATCATCCCGGAAAGGAAGGCCACCTCCAACGAGTGGGTATAGATGTTCTGCCCGTACGAGGTCCGGTACTTGAGCCTTCCGATCAGTTTCACGAGCTCGGGGTGGATGCCGTGAAGCCCCAGGTCGAAGAGCGCCTGCTCCCCCGCCTCCCGGATCAGTTCGTCGACCTCTTTTGCGACCTTCTCCACCGTCTCCTCGATCCTCGCCGGGTGGATGCGGCCGTCCTGGACCAGCCGGGTGAGCGCGATGCGGGCCACCTCCCTGCGGACCGGGTTGAAGCCGGAGAGGATGACCGCCTCGGGCGTGTCGTCGATGATGATGTCGATCCCCGTCGCCGCCTCGAACGCGCGGATGTTGCGCCCCTCGCGGCCGATGATCCGGCCCTTCATCTCCTCCGACGGGAGCGGCACCGCCGTGACGACGTGTTCGGCGACGTAATCCGCGGCGTACCGCTGAACGGCCAGGGAAATCATCTTCCTGGCCTTCTGGGACGCCTCCTCCTTGAACTCCTCGTCCATGGCGCGGATCTTTTTCCCCGCCTCCAGCCGGGCCTCGTCGGCGATCATCTCCACCAGCTCCGCCTTCGCCTGCTCGGCCGTCACGCCCGAGATCCTCTCGAGGTTCTCCATGGCCTTCCGCACGGTGTCCAGGATCTCGGCCTGCTGCGCCTCGAGTTTTCTCGACAGCTCCGCCAGCTCCTTTTCCCTCCGCCCGAACTCCTGGGACCTCGTCTCGAGCGCCTCGGTCTTCCGGTCGAGCTGGTCCTCTTTTTGTAAAAGTCGCTTCTCCAGCTGGCCTATCTCGTTCTTCCGTTCGCGCGTCTCCCGCTCGAAATCGAGCTTCACCTGCAGCTGGTAATCCTTGGCCTGGAGCGCCGCCTCCTTGAGGATGTTCCCGGCATCTTTCTTCGCGTTCTGGAGGATCTCCTCCGCCTTCGCGGCGCCGGCGCGCGCCTGGTCCCCAGCGGAGCGTTTTTTCGTCAGCAGGATGACAACGACCACGCCGAGCCCTGCCGCAAGGGCCGCAAGCACCGCAATAATCAACATTTCCGTATCCAAAGGATTCCTCCCCGGTACCGCATCTATTTTATGGTTGTGCCCTTCGGGCGCATCCGGAAACCCGGATGACGCCGTCCTCCGTGACCACCGCGTCCACCGGAACATCCCGGGAGTCCACCGGGACCTCCGGGACCATCTGCCGGGAAAACGCCAGGCCGACCGTCACCGCCGTACCGGCGAGACCCGAGAGGAAGCGGTCGTAGTACCCGTATCCCTTGCCCAATCGCCTGCCCTTCCCGTCGAACGCCATCCCGGGAACGACGACCAGGTCGAATCCGCTCCGGAGCCCTTCCGTTCCGGGCGCCACGCGCGGCTCGAGGAGGCCGTATTTCCCCCGAACCCAGCCGTCGCTTCCTCCGCCGGGATAGAAGGAGAGGCGCCCATCGTCCATGACCCGGGGATAATAAAGCAAAGCACCCGAGGCGAGACAACGTCCTCGGATATGGTCCGTGCCCACTTCCGTCCCGACGGCCTTGTAGAGGGCAACCCTCATTCCCGGTCCGGGCGGGAAGGCGGAAAGACAATTCTCCTGCACCGAGAGGCTTTTCCCTGCAAGTTCCTCTTTCGGCACAGACCGGCTCCACCGGTTGCGTTCGGTCCGGCGGAGCTGAGCCTTCCGCTCTTCCACAAGCATGGATAACCTGCCGGTTTTACAGGAATCGTACCAGGGGGGGCAGGAACCGCGAATAAGGCGAAGAGACGGAACGAGCAGCCTCGCACCGTAGAAAAATTCCTCTATGCCGAAACGACCGTACCTTATCCGGGGTCGAACTTATGAAAACCTTTACCTGCCACCCAAATCTATGTGAACGCGACTTCCCGCGGAATATTCCGGGAATGCCCCTGCGTTGTGCCGTGTCGGCGTTCGAGTTGAACCTGGCTCTCACCAGGTGGGCTCCCTGGGTGTGACGGCTTCAGGCTTCCCCCGAGAGGGGGCGTGCACACCACCGTCAGGAAGGGACCCCTTTTTTCATGTATTGGCTCTAACTCTCCCGCCAATCACGAACACGACAGGGGCGAAAAGCCTATCCTGCCTTTCTACTTGAGCGCGCTGTCCAGCGCGCTCAAAAGGTTCCGGCTCTTCTCCTCGAGATTCCTTTTCTCCCGGTCCTGCCTGTCCCGGAGATCCAGGATCTCATCCGCCAGCTTCATCGCCGCCAGCATCACGACGTTGAGGTAGTTCGCCGTAACGCCGGATTTCTGCACCTCACGCACTTTATCGTTCAGGAGCTCGCCGAGGCGCTCCATATGCTCGGCCGACCGTTCGGTCTTCACGGTCAGCGTGTATCCGGCGATGTTCACGTCGTACTTGTTGCTCATCACCCTCTACTTAATTATACATCCGTCGCGCTACAACTCAATGGTTTCGAGGCGCGACAAAATCTTTTCCACCCTCGCCCGGATCTCGTTCCGCTCCTGGGTGAGCTCGGCCACCTTGCCGGCCAGGTCCTTGGCCTCCGCGCTCTTCTGTTCGACCTGGGCCGCAAGGGCCGCCTTCTCCTTCTTGAGCGTCGCCACCATCCCCGCCAAATCGTTGATCTTCTTCTCGATCAGGACAAACGGCTCATCCGCCATCGTTCCGGCTCTCCCCTC
>CAYILU010000118.1:0-5256 GCA_964364235.1 uncultured bacterium
TCCCCGGTCTCGTTGTCGTATGTCGCCTCGAGCCGCTTGTTCATCCCGTACTTCTTCCTCGCGGCGATCTCGAGGGCCTCCTTGATCGCATCGACGATCACGCCCTTGTCGATCCCCTTTTCCTTGCCCAGCTGGGTAATGATCTGACCGATATCCAGAATCATCGCTTCTTCTTTCCCTTTCCGAAGAGTTCTTCCTGTGAAATATCCAGGTTCGCCTTCCGTATGATCGTGTAGGGAAGCCGGAAGGTCTTGCCGTCCTTGTCGATGTCTACCCCATCGTCGTCCGCCCGGAGAAGCGTCCCCTGGTAGTTCCTGCTCCCATCGACGAACTCGCGGAGCGCGACCCGGACCCGCCTGCCCGCCACCGCGGCGAAATGCGCGGGCTTCGTGAGCCTCCGGTTGATTCCCGGTGAGGAAACCTCCAGTACGTAGGACCCCGGCATCGGGTCGTGGACGTCGAGCGCCGCGCTCAACCCGCGGCTGAACGTCCGGCAGTCGCCCAGCCGAATGCCCCCCTCGCGGTCGATGAAGACGCGGATCACCGTCCGTGGGCCCTCCCTCGCGACAACGAGGTCGAAGACCTCCACCATCTCTTCCCGCGCCACCTGGGCGACCAGGGGTTCGATCTTGTCGATGTCCGCTTTCATGGTTTGAAGGCTTCGAAAAAAAAAGTGGGCTGCCGGCCCACTTTCCGCGAAACCAATCTAACTCATCATACCCAAAATGGAAACGGGGCTACAAGACATTTCTTTACAGGACGAGCTTTCCGCGGTATTCCCCGAGCCCGGACATCCGCTCCTCCCGGAGGAACGCCTCGATCCCCTCCAGGATCTCCACGCACACCCCAGGGTTCCGGAAATTGGCGGTCCCCACCTGGACCGCGGACGCCCCGACGAGGAGGAACTCCAGCGCATCCGCCGCGGTCTGTATCCCGCCGATCCCGATCACGGGGATCTTCACGCGCCTGCACACCTCCCACACCATCCGCAGCGCGACCGGCTTGATGGCCGGCCCGGACAGGCCGCCGGTCACGTTGGACAGCTTCGGCCGTCGGGTCCGGTGGTCCACCGCCATCCCGACGAGCGTGTTCACGAGGGAGACGGCGTCCGCCCCCGCGCCTTCCGCCGCCAGCGCCACGGACCCGATGTCCGAGACGTTGGGGCTGAGCTTCACCCAGAGAGGCTTGTCCGTCGCGTTCCGGACCCGCCCGGTGAGTCGCGAGATCCCCTCGGGGGAGGAACCGAAGGCGATCCCCCCCTCCTTCACGTTGGGGCAGGAGGCGTTCACCTCGATCGCCGCGAGGGAAGGCAGGCCGGAAAGCCGCCTGGCGACCTCCTCGTACTCCTCCACGGTGCGGCCGTAGATGTTCGCGGCGAAGGTGGCCCCCGCGTCGGCGAGGCGGGGCGCCACGTCCTCGATGAACCGCTCGACCCCGATGTTCTGGAGGCCGATCGCGTTGAGCATCCCCGAGGCCGTTTCGACGATCCGGCCCGGCGGGTTCCCGGGCGTCGGGGCGAGCGAAAGCCCCTTCACCACGATGGCCCCCAGGCGGGAGATGTCGTAGAAGGGCGCGAACTCGAGGCCGTAGCCGAAGGTCCCCGAGGCGCTCATCACTGGGTTCCTGAGCCGGAGGCTTCCCAGGGTGACGGACAGGTCCGGCTTCACCAGACGACCTCCCGGGCGTCGAAAACCGGCCCCTCCCTGCAGACCCTCCGGTAGGAGATCTTCCCGTCCTCCCGGAGGGCGACGACGCACCCCCAGCAGACCCCGAAACCGCACGCCATGTGGCTCTCGAGGGCTGCCTGCATCTCCACGCCGCGATCCGCCGCGGCGAGGGCAAGCCCCTTGAGCATCTCCGTCGGGCCACAGGACAGGATCGTGAGCCGGGAGGCTTCGGAGGCGGACAGGGAACCCATCCTCTCCCGCACGGCGTCGGTGACCCGTCCGAAGAACCCGGAGGTCCCGTCCTCCGTGCACAGGTGGATGCGGCCGGGGGCCGAGCCGCCGGGCGTCCACTCTTTCGGTGGGAGCTGGTCGCGGGTGCGGCTCCCGAGGAACATCTCGAACTCCGCCCGCCTCCTCGCAAGGGCCGCCGCCGCGGGGAAAACGGACGAGAACCCCACGCCGCCGCCCACGAGCCAGTAAAGGCGCCCCTCCTTCCCGAGATCGAACCCCCGGCCCAGCGGGAGAGTCAGGGAGAGCGGGTCCCCGGGGTGCAGCCCCGACAGAAGCGCGGTCCCGCGCCCCACCACCTTGTAGACGAACTCGACGGAACTTTTCCCCTTCGGGCCCGCGGCCGAGCGGAAGATCGCGAGCGGCCTCGGGAGGAGCGGGTCGTTCCCCGGCCATCCCGACACCATCGCGAACTGCCCCGGGACGAATTCGACCGGCTCGGGCAGCGCCACCTCGAGACGGTAGAAAATCTCGCCGTGTCCCTCGTTGCGCACGATCCTGCCGGCGGCGGTGCGCATTCTGCTAGACGGCATCCGACTCCTTCAGGTCCCGGGAAAGAAGGATCGCGTCCTCCCCGGTGTCCGAGTAGTACCCCCTGCGGAACCCCGCGTAGGAAAAACCCTCCCGCTCGTACATCCGAAGGGCGGCCCCGTTCCCCGCCCGTACTTCCAGGTGGATCCGGCCGGCCCCGGCCCTCGCCCCCCTGCGGATGCACTCCAGGAGGAGCGCGGTGCCCACTCCCTTCCCGCGCGCACCCGGGCGGACCGCGATGTTCAGGAGGTGGGACTCGTCGGCGACCGTCCAGCAGACCGCGTACCCCTGGACGCCCCCCCCCTCCCGGGGAACGGCAACCAGGGCGTCCGAGAACTCCCGGTCGATCTCTTCCGCAAAGAGTTTACGGGGCCAGGGGGTTGGAAACGAGACCTCCTCGATGGCCATCACCTCATCGAGGTCTCCCGCCTCCATCTTGCGGATTCTAACACCCAGAAGCCGCCTCCCGCTACCAGCGCAACAGGGTGGAGGCCCAGGTGAACCCCGAGCCGAAGGCCGCCAGGCACACCAAGTCCCCCTCGCGGATCTTCCCCTGCTCGACGCACTCGTCGAGGGCGATGGGGATCGAGGCGGCGGTGGTGTTCCCGTACTTTTCCACGTTGGAGAACACCTTCTCTCCCGGCACCTGGAGCGCCGCGGCGACCGCCTGGGTGATCCTCAGGTTCGCCTGGTGCGGGATGACCAGGGAGAGGTCCCCCATCGACAGGCCGTTCGCCGCGAGCGCCTCGCGGATCACCTCGGGGAACCTGCGGACCGCGTGGGTGAACACGTACCGCCCGTTCATCTTCGGGTAGTGGCGGCCGGCGTCGAGCATCTCGTGGGAGAGCCTCGGGTGCTCGATGGACGCGGGCGCCTCGAGCATGAGCTCCTTCGCGTACTTCCCCTCGGCGTGCATGTGGGAGGAGAGGATCCCCTTCCCGGGCTCGGCAGGCCCCACGACCGCGGCCCCCGCGCCGTCGCCGAAGATGACCGAGACGTCCCGGCCCGCGGTGCTCAAGTCCAGTCCGGTGCTCTGCACCTCGGAGCCGATGACCAGGACGTGGTCGAAGAACCCGCCCTTTACGTAGGCCTCCGCCACCGAGAGGCCGTAGAGGAAACCGGTGCACTGTGTCCGGACGTCGAGGGCGCCGATCGTGGGAAGCCCCAGCTTCTCCTGGACGAACACCCCCCCGCCCGGGAAGAACCAGTCCGGCGAGACGGTCGCGAAGACGATGAAGTCGATTTTCTCCGGTGCGATCCCCGAGCGCGCGATGGCCACCCTCGCCGCCTCGGTTCCCAGGTCGGCGGTCCCGGTTCCCGGGTCGACGAACCTCCGCTCCCGGACCCCCGTGCGCTGAACGATCCACTCCTCCGTGGTGTCCATCGACTTCATCAGGTCGGCGTTCGTCACGACGCGGGGCGGAAGCGCCCTTCCCGTCCCCAGGATCCTGGCTCCTCTCATCTCCTCCCCTCTCAGGCCCCGCTCATGCCCTTCCCGTGTCTTTCCCGTCGCCCCCTCAAATGACGAGCACCGCGGCGGCGATCACGGTCGTGTACTCGTCCCGCACGATCGCCGACTGCGTGATGTTGAACGACCGGTAGATCTTCCCGCTGATCTTCCACACCTCTTTCTTCTCGTCCCAGCTCTTCTCCTCATCGAACTCGATCCCCAGCGTGGAGGCGAGCATCGCGGCGGCGAGGTCCTCCGAGTAATCCCCGGCGACCTTTTCGGTCTGCCCGTAGGCGTGGTGCTCGCTCAGGTAGCCGTACACGTCGCGGTCGGAAGGGAGGGCGCAGCCGACGGAGGCGGCGATCAGCCTCCGGGGCTCGTCGCTCTGGCAGCGGCTCATGACGACGAACACGATCTCGCCGGGGGACAACAGCTTCAGTCCGTCCTCTTTCTTGACGATCCTGCACTTGGGCGGGAAGATGCTGGACACCTGCACCAGGTTGTACTTCTCGATCCCGGCGTCCCGAAGGGCGAGCTCGAACGAGGTCAGCTGCTCCCTGTGGCGACCGGCTCCCTTGGTGAAGAAGACTTTCGAGGGAACGAACATCGACGGATTCTCCTTTGCGGCCGCAGCCCTAATTTTCCTCTCGCTTCGCGAGGACCCAGCCCATCATCCGGTAGCACAGCTTGGCGGCGAGAAAATCCGGGGCTACGATCCCGGGGATCGGCGCAAGCTCCATGATGTCGAACCCGACGATGTTGCTTCCGGACAGCATGACGTCCCGGAGGATGTCGATCGCCTCGAACCAGCCCAGGCCTCCCGGCTCCGGGGTCCCCACCGCGGGCATGATGCCGGGGTCGAAGACGTCCAGGTCCATGGTGATGTAGACGTTCCCGGTGAGATTGCTGACGATCCCCTTGGTGACGTCGCCCAGGTTTTCCCGCAGCTCGGAGGCGTAGAAGGTCTTGACGCCCTCCGACTTCCGGAGGAAACGGTCCTCCTCCTCCGACATGCTGCGGATCCCCACCTGAACGAGCTTCGCCCCGCTGTCCACGATTCGGCGGCCCACGCAGGCATGGTTCCACGGGGTCCCGAGATACTTGTCCCGCAAGTCCGCGTGGGCGTCGAACTGGACGACGGTCAGGTCCTCGTACTTCTTCTTGAGCGCCGCAACCGCCCCGCAGGTCCCGGAATGCTCACCGCCCAGGAGGACGGGAAACTTCCCGGCCTTGATCACCGACCGGAACCTCCGCTCCACCTCTTTAAGCATCGAGAGCGGCCCTGTCGTCGTCAGCGGAATCTCCGGGGAGGTGAAGATC
>CAYILU010000119.1:0-2739 GCA_964364235.1 uncultured bacterium
TCCCCCAGGTGCCCGACCTGGATGGTTCTCCCGTTGTCGGCAGCCCCGACCGTGCGGGGGAACAGCAAGGACCACACGATCAGGACCAGGAACCGGGTAACCCCTCTTTGCAACAAGGTGGAGCCTCCTTCGTCGGCATTTCGCTTTTCCCGACAATCACTACTGCATAATCTGCGCCATGTGGCCTTGGTTGGAAATGTCAATAGAAACAGCCCGTTAACTCTTGACAGCCCTGGCAGGTCGAATTCGAATTCGTAATACGGCTGCCGGCTGGATTACATCCCAGGCAGGCTTCAGGAAAGAGCGATCGGATTGTGTCGAAGGGAGGATTATTTCGATGGAAAAAGGGGCCGGACTCCACCGTCCGGCCCCCCGGGGATTTTCATGGTGGCCCCTCCCAGAATTGAACTGGGGACACGAGGATTTTCAGTCCTCTGCTCTACCATCTGAGCTAAAGGGCCACCTTTTTGGAAAAAGAAAGTCTATCGGATACCGCCCGAGGGTGTCAAGCGTGGGTCCGGACGACGATGGTCTTGCACACCTTGTCGTGGAGTCCCTGCTTCCGCTTGTCGAACGCGGCCCAGACGTACCCGAAATAAAGCGTCGCGTCGCAGAGGAAATAGGAGAGCCACCGCAGGAGCGCCCTCCGGTAATCCATGGGGGAGCCGTCTTCCTTGAGGACCTTGATCCGGAACGCCATCTTGCCGAAGGTCTGCCCGTAGGCGCCGTGCAGGTAAACGTAGTAGAAGATCGGGAAGCCGAAGAAAAAGACCCCCCGGAGGACGTTCTCCACCGAGAAGCTTCCGGGGACGGGGAAATCGTCCGTCCACCAGCTGGGGGTCCACAGGCCCGCCTCCGCCCCGTAGCGGTCCACGAGGTAGAAGAGGTTGAAGACCGCGAGGAGGAACAGGAGGTCGATGATCCGCGCGCCCGCTCGCGACGAGAATCCCGCGTAGGGATATTCTTTATCCATCCCGGGGGACCCCTTTCACGTTCTTTCGAAATGGTACATCGTCATGCCGAGCGCCGCGAGCGCCGCCGTCTCGACGCGGAGGATCCGCGTCCCCAGGCCCGCGCGCAGGAAACCGGCCTTTTCCGCTTCCCTCACCTCGTCCTCCGAGAACCCCCCCTCGGGCCCGACCAGCAGCGCCACGCTTTTCACGCGGCCAAACCCTCCGAGGACGGCCTTCAAGCCGAACCGCCCTTCCCCCTCGTAGAAGATGACTTTCCCTTCCGAGGAGGCGCCGGCCCGGAGCGCATCGGGGTAGGAAAGCAGCGGGGAGATTTCGGGGGTCCGGCCGGAGCCGCACTGCTTCGCGGCGGAGAGCGCGACGCGTTCCCACCGCAGCAGCCGCCTCTGCGCGTCCTGCGCGTCGAGGCGGGGGATCGTCCGCGAGGACCGGAAGGGGACCAGGCGGGAGCACCCGAGCTCGGTCGCCTTTTCCAATATGAAGTCCATCTTGTCCGCCTTCGGGAGCCCGATCATCAAGGTGACCGCCACCTCCGGGGGGGGCTCGGGCGGCGAACTCTCCAGCACCTCGGCGCGCAGGGAGCGGGAGGTCGCCTCGAGGATCCTCATCCGGTAGCGGTTCCCCTCCTCGTCGAAGGAGAAGAAGGAGTCCCCGGCCCGAAGCCGGAGCGTCCGGAGCATGTGCCCCGCCTCCGTCCCGGAGAGCACGGCCGTGTCGCCCGAGATGTTCTTCCGCTCGACGAAGAAGGTGGGCATCGGGGGGGTCAGTGCGCCTCCCGCCGCAGGAGAAGGGCGGCCCACTGGCCGTCGGTTTTCCGCTGCAGCAGCCGGGCGCCTTCCGTCCGGAACTCTTCCTCCACCCAGTCGCTCTTCTCCGTCAGGATCCCCGAGAGGATCAGGAGCCCCCCTGGAGCGCATCGGGCCAGGATCTCGTTTTTCATGTCGATGAGGATCTCCGCGATGAGGTTGGCCAGGACGAGGTCGTAGGACCCGTCGATAGCGGAGAGCGGGTTGAAGGTGGACGCGAAACGGTCCGCCACCCCGTTCGCCTTCGCGTTCTCCCCGGCGACCTCCACGGCCTTCGGGTCGGTGTCGACCCCCAGCACGGCGAAGGCGCCAAGCCTGGCGGCTGCGATCCCCAGGATGCCGGTACCCGTCCCGATGTCGAGCGCCGTGGAAGGCGGCGGGGCGAGATCGAAGGCGTCCTCGATGAGTTGCAGGCACATCTGCGTGGTCTCGTGGGTCCCCGTGCCGAACGCCTGGCCGGGGTCGATCGTCAGCACGACCTCGCCGGGGGTGAAGTCGTAAGGCTCCCAGGACGGCCTTACGACGAGGCGCCTGCCGAGCTTGCGGGGCTTGAAGTGCTCCTTCCACTTTTCCGCCCACCCGAAATCGGTGATCTCGGTCGCGGAGACGAACGAGCCGGTGCCGGTGCCGAACGACTCTGCCAGGACGGGCAGGAAGTCGAGGAAGGACTTTTTCAGGTCGTGGAGGTCGGCGTCCCAGGGGAAGTACGCCGTGAGCTTCGTGATCTCCTCCGGCGGAGGGAGAGGGTCGGCGGGATCGCCGTTCGGGCCGAAGAGGCGCTCGTCGTAGGCCATCCCGAGCGACCCGTGCGCCAGGAAAAACTGGGTGAGGGCGTCGACCGCTTCCCGGCGCGTCTCGACGGTGAAGGACTTCCAGCGTGTCATCCGTACGCCTCGCATTCCCGTTCGGGCGATGGTTAATTATACCGTTTGACGCCGTGGGGAGTTCCCGATTGAATATGC
>CAYILU010000119.1:2839-5249 GCA_964364235.1 uncultured bacterium
ACGGATCGCGCTACTGCAACAGGACGATCGTGACGCCGTCGCCTCCCTGCTCCCTCGGCGCCGGAAAGAATCTCTTCGCGTAGGACGATGCCTTGAGGTGGCGGCGCACCGCGGTTTTCAGCGCCCCGGTGCCGTGCCCGTGGATGAGGAAGGCATGGGGCGCCTGGGCCAGCGAGAGCCGGTCGAGGAAGGCCTCCACCTCGGGCAGGGCGTCGTCCACGTACTTCCCGCGCAGGTCGAGCGTGTTCTCCGCCGTCTGGAGATAGAGCGCCTGGGACGGCTCCTCCGCGCGCCGCGAGGCCTTCGGGGCCTTTCCTTCCCCCGCCCGCGGCGTAGCCGGGAAGACGCGCACCTGGTCCCGCGTCACCCGAAGCCTCAACCCCCCCACGAGCACCTCCAGCTCCCGGTCTTCGGGGGTCGGGACCGCCGCGACCTCCCCCTCCCTGTGGATCGTCGTGAGGAACACCTTCTGCCCCTGGGAGAGAGCGGCCCCGGAAGGCAGGGGCGCCGTCCTGCTGATCATCGCGCGGACGACGGGGTCCTCTTCCGCGGACTTCCCCGTTTCCTTCCACTCCCGGATCACCGACTGGGCCTTGCGGACCGTTTCGATCTTCTTCTCCTTCCGCAGCTCCTCCGTGACCCCCCGGAGCTGGGCCTCCGCCTTTCGGATCTCCTCGCGGATCTTCTGGCGGCCCCCCGCGAGAATCCGGGATTCCTCTTCCCTCGCGCGCTCCCGCTCGGCCGCAAGCCGGGCGCGGAGGTTTTCCGCCTCGCGGCGCGCGGCGGACGCTTCCGCCGCCTCGGCCTTTGCCTTCTCCCGCTCCGCCGTGAGACGCGCCAGCGCGTTCGCAAACTCCTGCCCGGCGCCGGAGAGGTACTTCTCCGCCCGCGCGAGGACCTCTTCCGGGAAGCCGAGGGACCGGGCGATCGTGATCCCCATGCTCCTTCCGGGGACGCCGAGAAGCAGGCGATAGGTCGGGCACAGGTGTTCGTCGTCGAACGTCATAGAGCCGTTCTCGAACCGGCGGTCCTCGTAGGCGATCCCTTTCAGCTCCTCGAAATGGGTCGTGGCGAGCACCCGCACCTCGCGGTCGGCCAGGGTCTCCAGGAAGGCGCGCGCGATCGCGGCCCCCTCGCGGGGGTCGGTGCCGGATACGACCTCGTCCAGCAGGACGAGGGAGCCCCGGTCAGCCCCGGAGAGGATCTCGTTCAGGCGCCGGACGTGGGCGGAGTAGGTGGACAGGTCCTGCTCGACGCTCTGCTCGTCCCCGAGCGTCGCGAAGACGCGGGAGAAAACCGAGACGGTGGAGTCCGCGCCCGCGGGGATCGACAGACCGGCCATCGCCATCAGCGTGAGGAGCCCGAGCGTCTTGAGCGCCACCGTCTTCCCGCCCGCGTTGGGGCCGGTGAGCACGAGGCACAGGAAGGGGCGCCCCAGCCGGAGGTCGTTGGGCACCACGTTCTTCCGGCCGAGGACGAGCAGGGGGTGGCGCGCGGCGAGAAGGGTCACCTCCCCGGAGGCGTTGACGGTCGGCTCCGCGGCGGCCATCTCCTCCGCGAGGAGGCACCGGGCCTGTACTACGTCGAGGTGGGCAAGCCGTTCGCGGCACGTCAGGAGCTCCCCGGCCTTCAGGGCCACCTTCCCCGTCAGCTCGGCTAGGATGCGGGCGATCTCCCGCTCCACCTCGAGATCCGCCATCTTGACCTCGTTGTTCAGGTAGACCAGTTCCTCGGGCTCGAAGAAGACCGTCTGCCCGCTCTGGGAGGAGTCGTGGACGATCCCCTGGAAGAGCCCCTTGGCGGCGGTCTTGAACGGGATGACGAGGCGCCCGGAGCGCACGGTGGCGTACGTCTCCTGGATGTGGCGCGCGTATTTCGGGGAGGTGAGGATCTCATCCGCCGTCTTCTGGAGACGGCTCTTGACCTCGGAAAGCTGCCGGCGCAGGGGCCCGAGCGACGGCGAGGCCCGGTCGGTCACATTCCCCGAGGGATCGATCTTCGTCTCGATCTCGTCGGCCAGGTCCCGCAGGGGAGGGATCTCCCGGGCGTGGTGGGCCAGGCGGGGATACTTCCCGCGGCGCTCCTCGAAAAACTTTCGGACCCGCTCCCCCGTCCTGGCGGTCCGGCCGACGAGGAGCAGTTCGGCGGGGGAGAGGGAGGCGCCCTTCGTCGCCTTCTCCACCTCGGCCGCGATCTCTTTCAGGCCCTCGAGCGGCAGAGGCCCATCCGCGACGAGCATGCGCCGCCCGTCCCGGTTCTCCTCGAGGGAGACCCGGATGGCGTCGAGGTCGGTCCCCGGCGCGAGCACGGCGCACTTGCCACGCCCCGGCTCCGAGGCGGCGTGAGAGCAAAGCCTGGAGATCACCTTCCCCCATTCCAGCGCGGCCAGCGCCGCCTCCCACGCGGTTCC
>CAYILU010000120.1:0-2095 GCA_964364235.1 uncultured bacterium
TGACTGCGAATATATTGCATTCGCAACAAGATTGCAATCGTTCGCCGCCTCGAATTCCTCGGCTCCGGGGGAACGAACCGTTTCGACGCAGCATCGTAAGGGAAATCCGGGAAGGGGGAAGTTCCCGTGAAAAGAATTCTCGCAATCGGGCTGACCGTCCTGCTCGGGATCTTTGCCGTCGTGCAATTGCACGCATATCGGGCTGCCGCGGCTCACAGCCTGTCCGCGGTCAAATCGTCTTCCAGTCAGATCGTAATCCACGGAACTCCGGTCTGCGTGTTCAGGCTGGGCGAGAACATCGTCGCGAGGATCGGCGAATGCCCGGAGTCGCCCGGGCTGGAAAGCGACACCCCGATGGAGAAAGCACCGTTTTCCGGCAACCCGGTGATGGAACTCCCGCCGGGGCACCCCCCGGTGGACCGCGACGGGTTCCCCGACGTCCCACGACGGATTCTGATCTGAGGGCGGATCCCGGGGGCCGATCGATTGGCCGGCAACGCGAGGGGGCCATCCGGCCCCCTTTGAGTTTCTTCCGAAGAAGATCGGTTCGCTCACCCGCGCCGTTTCGAATCCGGAGCCGACGCAGCGAGCAATTCTTTTTCGAAAACGGGCGGACGATTGGTACAATGTGCGCAAGAGGAGGGTCGTTGGCATTCTACACGGATCTCTGCGAGGTCTACGATGCGTTGTTCCCCGTTTCCGACGCTCAGCGGGCGCTTTTCGACAAGATCCGGGGGATGGGGGAGATCCGAAGAGTGGCCGACGCTGGCTGCGGCTCCGGGGCGCAGCTTCTCCACTTCGCCTCCGCGGGGGTCTCCTGCACGGGATATGACCCCGACCCGGCCCTGGTCGCGCTGGCCCGGAAAAAACTTGCGTCGTTCCCCAACGCCCAGGTGGAGGCCGGCGGCTTCGCGGACACGACCCGCCTGATCCCCCCGGACACCGACCTCGTCCTCTGCCTGGGAAACTCGCTGGTCCACGTTCCTCAGGAGGAGGCTGCGCGATTCCTCACGGACGCGGTTTCCGTCATCGCCCCCGGGGGGTGGCTCCTCCTGCAGATTCTCAACTACGAGCGCCTCTTCCGTGAGGGGATCACGGAGCTTCCCCTCATGAGGGCGGTCGACGGGGCGGTCGAGTTCAGGCGCCGCTACCTCTGGGAAGGGCAGAGGAAACTCCGGTTCCAGACGGCGCTCCGCATCTCCGCGGGAGACGAGCCGAGGATCGTGCGGAGCGACATCCCCCTCTACCCGCTCTACCCGGAAGAACTCTGGGACATGATCTCGGTGGCGGGGTTCACCCCGATTCGCTTTTATGGCGACTTCGCCAGCTCGGAGTTCACACCGGAATCGGAGGCCCTCGTATGCCTGGCAAGGAAACCGTGAGGAGCCCCTCTTTTCGCCGGAAGGCAGGGAGCCGGGTCCTGGTTGCGATCGCCGTCGTCATCGCCGGATGGGCGGTGTCCCGTGGCGTCGTGGCGGCGAACCGGCACCAGCTGTCCCACCCCGCGCGCGTCCTCCCCGCGCAGGACGACCGGACCGCATTCGATTACGGCTTTACGCCCCAGGATATCCTGGGGCTCCTGTCCGAAGCGAACCCGGAAGGGGTTGCGAAGGACGGAAACCGCATCACCCTGACCCTGGACGAGGAGCTCCAGAAGGGGATCTTCGCGCTGTTCCGGCGCTTCGACCCCCCGTACGGGATTTTCGTCGCGATGGAGCCCGACACCGGCAGGGTCCTGGCGCTCGTGGGCTACCGCAAAGGGGGGGAGGCGGACCCCACGCTTCCTCTCAAGGCCGTCTATCCCGCGGCGTCCCTGATCAAGGTGGTGACGGCCTCGGCCGCCCTGGAGGAGGGGAACATCTCCCCGGAGGACGAGATCAGCTACCGGGGGGGCATCTACAGGATCACCCGGAAGGGGATCCACGCCAGGGACGGCCGGGGGGTCCCCTCGATGTCGCTCGAGGAGGCCATCGCCCGTTCGGCGAACGCGGTCTTCGGGAAGGTGGCGGTCAACTACGTGGGCAGCGAGACCCTCGCACGTTACATGGGGAAGTTCGGTTTCGGGCAGCCGATCCCGTTCGGCCTGCCGGTGGAA
>CAYILU010000120.1:2195-5173 GCA_964364235.1 uncultured bacterium
CTTCTCCAGATGATGGTGAAGACGATCGAGATGGGGACCTCCCACCGCACCTTCGGATCGCCGGAGTCGACCCCGCTGTTGCAGGATATGGAAGTGGCGGGGAAGACCGGCTCCCTCTCGGGATGGACTCCGCGGATGCATTTCGAGTGGTTCGCGGGCGTGGCTCCGGCAGGCGACCCGAAGCTCGCGGTGGCCGCCCTCGTGGTGAACGACAGCCGCGGGAGGATCAAGGGAAGCTACGTGGGGAAGGAGGCGTTCAACACGTACTTCGGTTATCCCCAATCGACTCCCCCCGCTTACGCAAAAGCCAAGGCGAAGGCGCGGTGGAAGAAGGCGGCGAGGAAGGTGGGCCGCGCAAAATCCTCCGCAACCCGGAAGCGGGTGAAGAAACCCGTGAAGAAGCCCGTTTCTTCCTCCCCGGGACTCACCGCGCCGCAACGGAATGCCCCCCTGGGGTAGGCCGTGGCCGCCCGGAAGGCAATCCTCCGGGCAGGGGCCGGTTTTCTCGCCCTGCTCGTCCTGGCCGCGGCTCTCCTGGGGGCCTACCTCGACCAGGTAGCCACCCTGGCCGTCAACCGATGGCTTTCCGCCGCGTTTCCCGTTCCCGCGAGCGTTCAGAAGGTGAGCCTCAAGCCGTTTCAGGGAAGAATCGACGTCGCGGGCCTGCGGATCGCCAACCCGCCCGGCTTCGCGCACAAGGAATTCCTGACCCTCCGAAAAGGGGAGATGGAGGTCAGGCTCGCTTCCCTGCGGACCGACGAAATCGTGGCGGAGCGGGTCCGGACCGAGGGGTTGACCGTCCGGCTTGAGAGAAGCGGGAGGCGGGAGAACGCGCGCGAGATCTTCGCCCCCGTTTCCGGAAAGGATTCGAAGGGCAAAGACGGGAAGCGGTTCCGCATCCGGCAACTCGTCCTCTCGGAGGCCCTCGTGTCGTTCCCCTTCGCCGGCGGGGAGCGGGTGGCTACGGTGGACCTGATCACGATCGACGAGCCGCTTGGCAAGGAGAAGGGGGTGCTCCTGCGGGAAGTGATCGCGCAGGTGGTGTCCCGGTCCGTCAGGGCCGGGGCCGGGCAGGGGGTCGAGAGGGCGTTCCTCGGATCCCTGTCGGCTCTCCGGGAGGGGGCGGGGAAGGCGGGCCAGGCGGGGAAGTCCACCCTGGACAAGATCAAGGGGCTCTTCAAGGAAAACGGGAGGTGACGGTCGCGTGGAATTCCACAAGATCCTGACGGCAAGGCAGAGCAGGCGGGCGTTTTCTGACCGGCCGGTGGAGCCGGAGAAGATCGAAAGGATGATCGAGGCGGCGAGGTGGTCGCCTTCGTGCGCCAACCGGCAACCGTGGCGGTTCGTGGTCGTGGAGAAGGGTGCCCCCTCGCGGCCCGCCCTGGAGGAGGCGCTGGACCCGGGGAACGCATGGGCGAAGAGAGCCCCGGTCCTGATCGTGGGCGGGGCGAGGAAGGCCGACGCGGCCGTCGTCGAAAGCCGGGAATATTTCCTGTTCGATACGGGGCTGGCCGCGATGAGCCTCCTCTACCGTGGGGTCGACCAGGGTCTTCTCGTGCACCCGATGGCGGGGTGGAAGGAGGCGCTCGTAAAAACCGCCCTTTCCCTCCCGGAGGATTTTTGCCCGGTTGCCGTAGTGGCCGTCGGGTACCCGGGGAAACACGAGGACCTCGACGAGGAGGCAAGGAAAAAGGACGGGAAGCCCCGCGTCCGGAAGGGGGCCGGCGAAATCGCATTCCTCGGCCGCTTCGGGACGGCGTTCCAGGGAACGCTGCCGCCGGCGCCCGCGAAGGTATACGAGACCGACATCTCCTTGCGATTCGGGGACATCGACGCCATGGGCCACGTGAACAACGCGGTGACGTTGACGCTGTTCGAGACGGGGCGGGTGAAGTTCTTCGCGGAGGTTCTCGGGGCGCGGAAGGTGGAGGACATCGCGTTCATCCTCGCGGAGGCGAACGTAAGGTACCGGATCCCCATCCTCCTTCAGGACAGGGTCCGGCTGCGGATGCACATCTCCGACGTGTCGCGCAGCTCTTTCCGGTTCCTGTGCCAGCTCTTCGACCCGCGCGACGGCCGCGTATTCACCGAGGCCGATACGGTGCAGGTGATGTACGACTACGGGACGGGGCGCCCGCAGCCGGTCTCGTCGGAGTTTCTGGAAAAGGTTGGAGAGTACATCGGGGGATAGGGAACCACAAAAAGAAGGGACGTTCTTAAAAACTCGGACGTCCCTGCACGTCGACTTCCTGGCTACGTCCCGGTTCTGACGGGCCGTTGACCTGCATCAAGGCGATGCTACGCGGGAGATTATAGACTGGCGGCAGGAAAGGAGGCTTCCCGATGGAAGTTCTTCGGATGTCGCTGACGGCCGTCCACCTGCTCGCCGCGATCGCATGGCTCGGCGGGATGATCTTCCACATCCTGGTCCTGGATCCCGTATTCCGGAAGAACGAGGTGACGTTCCAGAGCGCGTTCCTCCTGGCGCTCATGGAGCAGCGGTTCCGGAAGCTGGTGGGGACTTCCATCGCGCTGCTTGTCGCCAGCGGCGCCGCCAAGGCGTATTTCCTGCTCGGATCTTTCGAAGCCCTCTGGAAGACGTCCACCGGGAGCTATGTCCTCCTCAAGATCGGCCTCACCGGCGCGATGCTCGTGATCTTCGCGATCTGTCCGAAGACGAAATCCTGCTCCCCGATTCCGGGGGTCTGCGACATCGCCTCGGAGGCGATCCTCGGCGGGAGGGAAGGGACCATCCGCGAGAGGTCGAAAGTCATCCTCCCCAAGGTCGCCCTCGTGCTGGGCGTCGCCGCAATGGTCGCCGCCGTCTACCTCCGCAACTAAATTCCAGGGACGTTCTTAAACTTTTTAATGTAGGGACGTTCTTGAACTTTACTTTCTATGCGGAGGGGAAACTTGGGGACGTTCTTGAACTTTTTATGATTATGGCCGGGACGTTCTTGAACTTTACAAAACACTCT
>CAYILU010000121.1:0-5140 GCA_964364235.1 uncultured bacterium
GCCGAATTCTTCAGGAGACGTCGCGCGGGACGCGCAGCATCGCCTCCAGGGCCGCACGGGCCTTGTCGCGGATGCCGGGGGGAACCGTAACAACGGGGGAAAGCGTCGCGAGAGCGTCCCGCACGTCCTCCAGCGTGGTGAGCTTCATGTTGGGGCAGATGAGCGCGCGGGAGGCCAGGTGGAACGTCTTGCCCGGGTTCTCCTTTCGTAGGCGGTACAGGATCCCCATCTCCGTACCGATGATGAACTCCTTCGCTTCCGATCGGCGGCAGTAGCCGGACATCCCCGAGGTTGACAGCACGGCGTCGGCCGCCGCGACCACCTCGGGCCGGCACTCCGGGTGGACGACGAGCCGTGCGCCGGGGTGCGCCTCCTTCGCCCGGGCGACCTCCTGCAGGGTCAGCCGCTCGTGGGTCGGGCAGAACCCGTCCCACCAGGAGAGGCGCCGGCCGGATACCTGCGCCACGTAGTGGGCCAGGTTGCGGTCGGGCACCATGAAGACCTCTTTCTCCGGGGGGATCGAACGGACCACGTTGACGGCGTTCCCCGAGGTGCAGCAGACGTCCGAGAGCGCCTTCACCTCCGCCGAGGAGTTGACGTAGGTCACCACCACCGCCCCCGGGTGGGCGGCGCGGTACTCGCGCAGGTCGTCCGCAGCGATCATATCCGCCATCGGACAGCCGGCGTCCATCCGCGGCAGGAGAACGGTCTTGGCCGGCGAGAGGATGGCGGCGCTCTCCGCCATGAAGTGAACGCCGCAGAAGACGATCACGTCGGCGCCCGACTTCGCGGCCTCCTGGCTCAAGCCCAGGGAGTCCCCGGTGATGTCGGCGATCTCCTGGATTTCGTCGCGCTGGTAATTGTGCGCCAGCAGGACGGCGTTCCTTCCGGCAAGGAGCTCCCGGATCTCCCGGTGAATGGCTTTCCGCGGGGGCCCCATCTAATCCTTCTCCGGGCGCAGCGCCCTCGCGAAGAGCTCGGACACCGCGGCCCTGGCGTCCTTCCCCTCGTGCAGGATCCGGTACACCTGCTCGGTGATCGGCATCGGCACTTCCAGGCGGCGCGAGAGGTCCGCGGCTGCGTGCGCGGTTTCAACCCCCTCGGCCACCATTTTCATCCCCGCGAGGATGTCGGCGGCCTTTTCCCCCCGGCCGACGCGCATCCCGAAGGTCCGGTTCCGGGAGAGGTCGCCCGTGCAGGTCAGCACGAGGTCCCCCAGGCCCGACAGCCCCGCGAACGTCTGCGGGCTCGCCCCGAGCCGCGCCCCCACGCGGGCGATCTCCGCCAGCCCGCGGGCGATGAGGAGGGAGCGGGCGTTGTGCCCGAACCCCAGCCCGTCGGACATCCCGGCGGCGATGGCCATCACGTTTTTCAACGCCCCCCCCAGCTCGATCCCGACCACGTCCGTCTCCGCGTAGACCCGGAACCGCTTCCCCGAGAACACGGCCTGCAGGGAGACGGCCACCCCGAAATCCGCCGACGCCACCGTCGCCCCGGTGGGCTTCCCCTCCGCGACTTCACGGGCGAACGTGGGGCCCGAGAGGACGGCCAGCCGGCCGGAAAACCCCGGCAGCGCCTCCGCGAGAACCTCGGTCATTCTCTGCAGCGACCCGTTTTCCAGCCCCTTGGCGAGGGAGACGACGCAAGCGCCGGGCTCCAGGTGCCGCGCCGCCTGCAGCGCGACGGCGCGCAGGTGCTGGGAGGGGACCGCAAGGGCGACGATCCCGCGGCCCGCGAGCGCCTCCCCCAGGTTCACGGTCGGTTGAACCGCCACCGGAACCGGGATACCGGGCAGGAACACCCGGTTCTCCCGATCCCGCCGGATCCCGTCGCACACCTCGGGCTCCCGCACCCAGAGGGAGACGTCCGCGTACCGTCCGCCCAGCATCGCGGCAAACGCGGTACCCCACGACCCGCCGCCGACCACGGCTATCCGTCCCTTGCTCTCCCGCTCCATGCCTGCTCCGCCGCCGCCGATCCGCGGCGGCTACCTCTCCTCCATCCGGCGGCGCAGCCGCGCGATCTTGTCGGTCACGTACGCCGGGTCCTCCCAATCGTTCCGGATCGCCTCGTACTGCTCCACCGCCGCTTCGAGCTGCCCCTGCCCCTCGAGCGCCTGCGCCATCCCCCAGCGCGCGCGGGCGATCGACTTGCGGTCTGAGGCGAGGTAGTACAGCTTGCGGAACTCCCGGTCCGCCTCGAAGAACTTTCCCTGCGCGAGAAGCGAAAAGGCCATCATCCAGCGCCCCTCCCCCGCGCGGGAGGATTCGGGGAACTTCTCGACCAGCTCGGAGAGCACCGCGGTCTGGCGGGGCGTGTCGTGGATGCCCGCGTACGACTTCGCGAGCAGGAGCAGCACCTCGTCCATCCCCGCGAACCGGGGAAACTTCCGCCGGATCATCTCCAGGTCCTCCACCGCCGCGGTGTGGTCGAGATAGTGCAGGTGGTGGATCTCCCCCTGGCGCAGCAGCGCCCGGGGCGCCTCCGCCGACCGGGGGTAGTTGAAGACGAGCGACTCGTAGGCCTCGAGGGCCGCGGGGTAGTTCCGGTAGTAGACGCCGAACAGCTCCCCCTGCCGGAGGAGCGCGGTGGGCGCGTATCGCGACTGGGGGTACTCCTTGGGGATCGACCGGTATCCGCCGAGCGCGGCTTCCATCCTCTGCTCCAGCAGCGCCTTCTCCGCCGCCTCGAACCGCTCCCGGGCGGGGTCCGAGCAGCCCGGGAGCGCAATGAAACCCAGGCAGAGCAGGATGACGCCGAATGATCTTGTCATCCGGGCCGGCCGGGCCTACTCTTCCTTTTCCGCGAGCCGTGCCAGCGACGCGACGTGCTCGTTCTCCTGCAGCCCGATGAGGCGGACCCCCTGGGTGTTCCGCCCGATGACGCGGAGCTCCCCGACGGCGAGCCGGATGATCTTGCCGGTGTCGGTGACCAGCATCACTTCGTCGGTCTCCGATACCTGGGTCACGCCGACGATCGACCCGGTCTTCTCCGTGACCTTGAGAGTGATGACCCCCTTTCCCCCGCGGGACTGGACCCGGTACTCCCCGATGGCGGTGCGCTTGCCGAACCCGTTCTCCGTGACCGTGAGGAGGGTCCCCTGGGGGTGGAGGATCTCCATCCCGACGACCGCGTCCCCCTCCTCCAGGTCGATCCCGCGGACGCCCACGGCGGCGCGCCCCATCGGCCGTACGTCCTCCTCGTGGAACCGGATGGACATCCCGTGCCGCGTGGAGAGGAAGACCTCGTCCTGGCTCGAGGTGATCGCCGTCGCGATCAGCTGGTCCCCTTCGTTCAGGCCCATCGCGATGATGCCGCCCGCCCGCGGCCTGGAGTACTCCATGAGCTCCGTCTTCTTGATGACCCCCTGCGCCGTCGCGGTCACCACGTGCTTCCCCTCCACGAACTCGCGGACCGGCAGGATCGCGGAGACCGACTCCCCCGGCGACAGGGACAGCAGGTTCACGATCGCGCGCCCCTTCGCGGCGCGGCTGGCCTCCGGGAGCTCGTGGACCTTCATCCAGTACACCTTGCCGGTGGTGGAGAAGAACATGATGTAGGCGTGCATCGAGGCGACGAAGACGTTCTCGACGAAATCCTCCTCCTTCGTCCCCATCCCCACCTTGCCCCGTCCCCCGCGCCGCTGCGTCCGGTAGAGGCTGATCGGATTCCGCTTGATGTAGCCGGAGTGGGAGACGGTGACCACCATCTCCTCGTCGACGATCAGGTCCTCGAGCCGGATGTCCTTCGTCTCCCGCACGATCTGCGAGCGGCGCTCGTCCGCGTAGCCTTCCCGGATCTCCCGGAACTCGTCCCCGATGACCCGCAGGAGCTCCGCCTCCTCGGCCAGGATCTTCTTGAGCCGGGCGATCTCCGCCTTGACCTCCTTGAGCTCCTGGAGGATCTTCTCCCGCTCGAGCCCGGTCAGCCGCTGCAGCCGCATGTCGAGGATCGCCTGCGCCTGGAGGTCGGAGAGCCCGAACTTCCCCATCAGGCCGTCCTTGGCCTCCCTGGGGTCCTTCGACCCCCGGATGAGCTTGATGACGGCGTCCAGGTGGTCAAGCGCGATCTTCAGGCCCTCGAGGATGTGGGCCCGCGCCTCGGCCTTCCGGAGCAGGAACAGGGTCCTTCGGGTCACGACCTCCTTGCGGAACGCGAGGAACTCCTCGAGCATCTGCTTGAGGGTGAACGTGCGCGGCCGGTTCTGGACGATCGCCAGGAGCTGCACGCCGAAGGAGGTCTGCATCTGCGTCTGCTTGTAGAGGTTGTTCAGGACCACCTCGGAGACGGCGTCCTTCTTCAGCTCGACGACCACCCGCATGCCGTCGCGGTCGGACTCGTCCCGGATGTCGGAGATCTCCTCGATCTGTTTTTCCCGAACCAGGTCGGCGATCTTCTCGATCAGGCGCGCCTTGTTCACCTGGTAGGGGATCTCGGTGATGACGATCGACTCGCGGTCCCCCTTCTTCATCTTCTCGATGAAGGCGCGGGCGCGGATCTGGACGCTGCCCCGGCCCGTCCGGTAGGCGTCGCGCACCCCGTCCAGCCCGTAGAGGATCCCGCCCGTGGGGAAGTCGGGCGCGGGGATGCGCCTCATGAGCTCGTCGATCGTGATCTCGGGGTTGGCGATGAGGTCGAGCAGGGCGTCGAGCACCTCGCCCAGGTTGTGCGGCGGGATGGAGGTGGCCATCCCGACGGCGATCCCGGAGCTCCCGTTCACCAGGAGGGTGGGGATGCGCGCCGGAAGGACGCGCGGCTCCTGGAGGGAGCCGTCGTAGTTGGGGACGGTCTCGACCGTGTCCTTGTCGAGGTCGGACAGGAGCTCCCCGGCGATCTTCGCCATCCGGACCTCGGTGTACCGCATCGCGGCCGCCGAGTCGCCGTCCACCGAGCCGAAGTTCCCCTGCCCGTCGATCAGCGGGTACCGCAGGGAAAAGTCCTGCACCATCCGCACGAGCGCGTCGTAGACTGCGTTGTCCCCGTGGGGGTGGTACTTGCCGATGACGTCCCCGACGATGCGGGCGGACTTCTTGTACGGCTTGCCGTACTCGTTGCCCAGCTCGTGCATCGCGAAGAGGATGCGTCTCTGGACGGGCTTCAGCCCGTCGCGCACGTCGGGCAGCGCCCGCCCCACGATCAC
>CAYILU010000122.1:0-5087 GCA_964364235.1 uncultured bacterium
GGAAAAAAAGATGCCACGCGTAAAACGAGCCGTACATTCGCACAAGAAACGTCGCAAGGTCCTCAAGGCCGCCAAGGGCTTCCGGGGAGGGCACGGTCGCCTTCTGCGCTCCGCGAAAGAGGCGGTGGCGCGGGCGCTCCGGTACGCCTACCGGGACCGCCGCACGAAGAAACGGGAGATCCGCTCCCTGTGGATCACCAGGGTCAACGCCGCCGCGAGGGAACACGGCCTCTCCTACAGCCAGTTTCTCTTCGGCCTGAAGAAGGCCGGCGTGGAGGTCGACCGGAAGGTCATGGCCGACATGGCGATCAACGACCCCGCGGGGTTCCAGGCCCTGGCCGAAACCGCCAGGGCCGCGATCGGGTAAGGGAAAGCGGTTTCCCTTGCCGGAAGCGATCGACCGAATCGGGGAACTCTCCGAAGCCGGGCTGCGCGCTCTCTCCGAGTCAAGGACGGAGAGCGACCTCCTCGAGGTCAAGGGGCGGTACTTCGGGAAAAAGGGGGCGATCTCCCAAATCATTTCGAGCATCGCCTCCCTGTCCGTCGAGGATCGGAAACTGGTCGGGGGCGCCGCCAACGAGGCGAGGAACGCACTGGAAGCCGCCTTCGAGACCCGCCTGTCGGCGATCCGGGAAAAGGATCGCCTCGCGAAGGAAGGGACGGAAACGGTCGACGTGACCCTTCCCGGCAGGGGGATTGCCGCGGGGCACCGGCACCCGATATCCCGCACGATGGCCGAGATCATCTCGATCTTCCAGAGGCTGGGCTTCTCCGTCCGGGGGGGGCCGGAGATCGAGAAGGACTATTACAACTTCGAGGCGCTGAACATCCCCAAGGACCACCCCGCACGCGACATGCAGGACACCTTCTACATGGATTGGCCGGAGGGGGACCTGGTGTTGCGCACGCACACCTCACCCATCCAGATCCGCACGATGGAGGGGATGCGTCCCCCGGTCCGCGTGATCGCCCCGGGGACGGTATACCGTTGCGACTCCGACATCACGCACAGCCCCATGTTCCACCAGGTGGAGGGGTTCGCCGTGGACACGGACATCACGATGTCCGACCTGAAAGGCCTCCTCACGGAGTTCTGCAGGATGATGTTCGGCGAGGACCTTCCGCTTCGGTTCCGGCCGAGCTATTTCCCCTTCACCGAGCCTTCCGCCGAGGTGGACATCCGCTGCGTCATCTGCGGGGGCTCCGGCTGCCGGGTCTGCAGGAATTCCGGGTGGCTGGAGATTCTCGGCTGCGGGATGATCGACCCCGCGGTCTTCGGGTTCGTCGGGTACGACCCGGAGCGCTACACGGGGTTCGCTTTCGGGATGGGCGTCGAGCGCATCGCGATGCTGCGCCACGGCGTGAACGACATTCGCCTGTTCTTCGAGAACGACATCCGCTTCCTCTCGCAGTTTTAGCCGGGCCGGAGGGAAACCCAGGGGCATGGACGCGTGAAGATCCTTTATTCCTGGCTGAAAGAGTTCATCGACACACGGCTTTCCGCAGCGGAAATCCAGGACGCCCTGACGATGGCGGGCGTCGAGGTCAGCTCCTGCCGCTACCTGGGGGAGGGGCTTACGGGGGTCGTGGTTGCGAAGATCCTCGACCGGAAACAACATCCCAAGGCCGACAAGCTCTCCCTTTGCCGGGTGACCGACGGTTCCCGGGAGTACGGCATCGTCTGCGGGGCGAAGAACATGAAACCCGGCGACGTCGTAGTGCTGGCGCGGGCAGGGGCGAAGCTCCCCAACGGCGTGGAGATCAAAAAGGCGAAGATCCGCGGGGAACATTCGGAGGGGATGCTTTGCTCCGAGATGGAGCTTCGCCTATCGGAGGAAGCGGCGGGGATCATGATACTTCCCCCGGGCACGGCGCCGGGGATCCCGCTTACCGAGGCACTCGGCTTGGCGGACTGGCTCCTCGAGGTGGAGATCACTCCGAACCGGGGCGACTGCCTGAGCGTCCTCGGGGTGGCGCGGGAGATCGCCGCCATCACGGGGGAGAAGGCGGCCCTGCCCGAAGCAAAGTTCAAAGAGGGGATCGTCCCGATATCGGAGCTGGCCACGGTGGGTGTGACGGACGCCGACCTGTGCCCGAGATACTCCGCGCGCGTGATCACCGACGTCTTGATCGCCCCGTCGCCGACCTGGATGCAGCGGCGGCTGTCTTTCTGCGGCATCCGGCCGATCAACAACATCGTCGACATCACGAACTACCTGCTCCTGGAGCTGGGGCAGCCGATGCACGCCTTCGACCTGGACCGGCTGGCGGGCGGGAAAATAGACGTCCGGCGATCGGGGATCCCGCGGCGCTACACCACCCTGGATGGAAACGAGAGGAACATTCTCCCGGAAATGCTCCTCATATGGGACGGGGAGGGCCCGGTCGCGGTCGCGGGAGTGATGGGCGGACAAAACACCGAGGTGTTGCCCGAAACCCGGAGGGTGCTGTTCGAAAGCGCTCACTTCGATCCCGCATCGATCCGCTGGACGTCCCGCCGGCTGGGGCTTTCGAGCGAATCGTGCTACCGGTTCGAGCGCGGGGTGGACCCCGGGGGGACGATGTACGCGGTCGACCGCGCGATCTCCCTCCTGTCGCGGTTCGCCTCCTTCACGGTTGCGAAGGGGGCCATCGATGTCGGCGGGGAGAGGAATTTCACGCGCGCGGTACCCTTCCGGCCGGCGAGGGCAGGGAGGATCGTCGGTCGTGATTACACCGATGAAGAGTGCCGGGAGGTCTTCACGCGGCTCTCGTTCCCCGTCAAGGCGGAAGGGACGGGGACGTGGAGCGTCACGGTTCCCCCGCACCGGTTCGACATCGAGAGAGAGATCGATCTCGTGGAGGAAGTGGCCCGGATCAGCGGATACGACAAGATCCCCGTGACCTACCCGGAATCCGGGGCCCCCGATTTTTCGCCGGACGACCGTTTCAACGGGATCCTGGAGAGCGCATCCGAACTGCTACGCGTCCTGGGGTTTACCCAGGCGATCAACTTCTCCTTCGTGTCGGGGAAGGAATGGGAACGGCACGCCCCGATGCTGGCTTTCGACCCGGACGACGCGATGAGACTTTCCAACCCGATCTCCGACGACACCACCATCATGCGGCCCCACCTGCTGATGGGGCTTCTCCACAACGTGGCCTCGAACGTCCGCAGGTTCAACGAGGATATCCGGCTGTTCGAAGTGGGGAAAGCGTTCGGGAAGTCGCTCTCCGGGAGCCATTTCGAAGAGCCGCGTCTGGGGTTTGTCCTGCACGGTCGCAGGTTTCCGGACCAGTGGACCGGCGCGCAAGTCCCCCTGGATTTCTACGACGCGAAGGCGGTCGCGGAATCCCTCCTTGGTTTGACGGGTGGTTCACCCGTGCATTTCGTACCCACCGCATCCCGGCCGTTCCTTGCCGAGGGGAAGGCTTCGGATCTGTTGAAGGATGGGGAAACGATCGGATGGGTGGGCGCTGTTCGAAGGGAACTTCTTCAGGCTCTCGAAATCCCCGGGCCGGCATTCTACGGGGAGATCCGGGCCGCCGCGGCGGTCGCGGGGCCCACGAAACTTCCTCAATATCGCCCCCTTCCGAAATTCCCCCCCGTTTCCCGGGACATCGCCTGCGTTCTTCCGGCACGCGTCCCCGTGGGGGATGTCCTGGCGATGGTCACGGAGCTTCACGCGGAGATCGAGTCGGCCACGGTTTTCGATGTGTACACCGGGGAAAAGATCGGGGAGGGGAACAAAAGCGTCGCGTTCCGGGTGAGAATTCAGCCCATGGACAGAACCTTGACGGACGCGGATGTTAATAGTATACATACCAAGATAGTAAAATTATTAGAGAATCGCTTCGGCGGTAAAATTCGATCGTCGTAGTTCGGGCCGGGAGGGAGGTCGGGATGACGAAGGCGGAACTGGTCGAGATCGTCTACGAAAAAGTCGGGGGGCTTTCGAAGAAGGAGGCGCAGGACATCGTCGAGGCGATCTTCAACACCATGAAGGAAAACCTGAAAGGCGGGGAGAAGATCAAGATCTCCGGTTTCGGGAACTTCATCCTGCGCGACAAGCGGCCGCGCAAGGGCCGGAATCCACAGACCGGCGACGACATCCAGATCACGGCCCGGCGCGTGCTAACCTTCCGCCCCAGCCAGATCCTGAAGGCGTACATTAACGAAAAGAAGAGCTGAAAGAACGCCGGGGGCGTGCGTGACAAGGCCCGATATCCCGGACAAGTTCTACTTCAAGATCGGCGAGGTCAGCGAAATCCTCGCCGTCCGGCCCTACGTCGTCCGTTTCTGGGAAAGCGAATTTCACCTGACCCCCGCGAAGAACCGCTCCCGGCACCGCGTGTACAACCGGCAGGATCTCGAAACTCTTCTCGAAATCAAGCACCTCCTCTACGAAGAGCGATTCACGATCGAGGGGGCGCGTAACAAGTTAAAGGAAAAGGTTAAGGAAAAGAACAAACAGATGAAATTGTCCTGGGAAGATAAAAGCCAAAAATCCCTTCTCCAGCGCGTGAAGAAAGACCTGAACAAGATCCGCGAGATGCTGGAAAAATAAGGCATCGGGCCCACCCGGAACCCCCGACAAGATGCGTACCATCCGGGACATCCAGGAGAACCATCGTCCGTGGGGGTACTACGTCGTGCTTTCCGAAAGCGACGATTGCAAGGTGAAGCGGATCGTCGTCCATCCCGGGAAGAGGCTGAGCCTGCAGAGGCACCGCAGAAGGTCGGAGCACTGGCACTTCGTTAAGGGCGAGGGGCTTGTAACGAGGGACGGGGAACAGATCCCGGTGAAGGAAGGGGACTCCCTGGACATCCCGCTCGGGTCCCTTCACCGGATACGGAACCTTGGGCAATCCGACCTCGTCGTGATCGAAGTCCAGCGGGGGGAGTACTTCGGGGAGGACGACATCGAGCGCGTCGAGGACGATTTCGGGCGCTCCTGACGGTTCGGCATGGAAACGGGAGATTGGGCGTGACAACGGCGGTCAGGACGGGTAATATGCATTCCCTGGGTCGGGGCGTAGCGCAGCCTGGTAGCGCACTTGCATGGGGTGCAAGGGGTCGCTGGTTCAAGTCCAGTCGCCCCGACCAT
>CAYILU010000123.1:0-5086 GCA_964364235.1 uncultured bacterium
GTAAACCATCTCCCCCCCCTCTTCCCTGCGAAGGAGAAGAGGCGGGGGGGATTTCTTTTGCGGCGCAATTCATCTCATCGTGCCAACGTGGCTTTGGCGAGGTCCCCGGTTTTCCATGTTCTTGGGGCTTTTCTGCTCGCCTCGTGGATCGCCGCTCTCCCCGCGCGCGCCGGCTTCCCCGTCGAGAGGATGGACGACCGGGGCACAACCGTGCGGCTCAAGTCGGAGCCTCGGCGCGTCGTGTCCCTTGCCCCGAGCCTCACCGAGGTCGTCTTTCTCCTCGGTCAGGAGGGGAAGCTCGTCGGCGTCACCCGGTACTGCAACTATCCGCTCCAGGCCAAGGCTCTTCCCAAAGTCGGGGGGATCGCGGATCCCGACATCGAGAGGATCGTCGCGGCCGCGCCGGACCTCGTGCTGTGCACCACGGACGGCAACCCTAAAGAGAAGGTGAGGGCCCTCGAGGAGATGGGCATCCCCTGCTTCGCCGTGGCCCCGCAGGACCTCTCCGGCATCTACGCGGCCATCGAGCGGGTGGGTGCGCTGCTGGGAGCGGGCGGCCGGGCCCGCCGGGAAACCGCGGCCCTGCGCGTTCGCGCGGCGACGGCCTCCCGGGCGACGGGGGATCCCGCCCCTGTCGTGCTTTTCGCGGTGTCCACCTCCCCGGTCATCGCGGCGGGCGGGGGCACCTTCATGGATGAACTCCTCCGGCTGGCGGGCGGGAAAAACGCCGCATCGTCGTTCTCCGGGCGCTATCCCCGCCTCTCCGTGGAAGACCTGCTTGCCGCAAGGCCCGACCTGATCTTCGTGGCCGCAATGGAGGGGGTTGAAAAATTCTCCCCGGAGGTGACCCGCTGGAAAGAGGTCCCCGCCTTCCGGGACGGCGAGGTGTTCTCCCTCGACGGCGACCTGGTCACGCGGCCCGGGCCCCGCATGGTCGAGGCCCTGGAGGGAGTGTCCCGGGCGCTCGACGTCTGGCGGGAGCGACACCGCCCCGCCGCCGCGGGAAAGGGACGGGGGGATCGATGAAGCGGACCGGACCCGTCATCGGGCTGCTGGGGGCGGCCGCCGTGGGCGCGATCCTGTTGTCGCTCTTCACGGGGCCGGCCGCCGTCTCCTTCCGGCAGGTGCTGGATGCGCTGGCGGGTCGCGCCGCCTCGGGGCCTTCGGGTGAGACGGCGGAGCGCATTGTCCTTTCCCTGCGGCTCCCGCGGGCGCTGTTAGGGTTCCTCGTGGGTGGGGCGCTCTCCTCTTCCGGCGTGGCGTTCCAGGCGCTCCTGCGCAACCCGCTGGCCGACCCGTACATCCTCGGCGTTTCGGCCGGCGCGGCCGTGGGGGCGCTGACCGCCGCGCTCCTGCTGCCCGGCGACGCCTTCCTCCCCCTGCCGTTCTGCGCGTTCCTCGGCGCCGCGCTTGCCGCCTCAGCCGTGTTCCTGCTGGCCCGGCGCAGGAGCGGCGTGTCGCGCGAACGGCTCATTCTCATGGGGGTGATCGTGGGGGCCTTCCTGAACGCTTTCATCATGCTGATGGTGGCCCTGGCCCCTCCGGGGAGGATCCCCGGCGCCGTCTATTGGCTGATGGGGGACCTGGGGCTCGGGACGCCGCGGCGGGTGGGCGTTCTCCTCCCGTACGTCGCCGCCGGGACGGCCGTCCTGTTCCTGCTCTCCCGGGGCCTCGACCTGATGCTCCTGGGAGACGCCGCCGCGTTCCAGGCCGGTCTTCCCGTGGAAAAAGTGAAGGCGGCCACCTATGTCACGGCTTCGCTCCTGGCCGGATGCGTGGTGGCGGTCTCCGGCCTGATCGGTTTCGTGGGGCTCATCGTTCCGCACGGGGCGAGAGTCCTGGTCGGCTCGGGACACCGGCGGCTCGTCCCCGCCGCGTTCCTCCTGGGGGCGACGTTCCTCGTCCTGGCGGACATAGCGGCGAGATCGGTGAGCCCTTCCGGCGAGCTGCCGGTGGGGGCGGTCACCGCCCTGTCGGGGGCGCCGTTTTTTCTCTACCTGCTGCGCCGCGACGGAGGAAAGCCTTGAGCGCCCCGGTCCTGTCCGCGAAGGGGGTCCGGTTCCGCTACCGGGAGAAGGAAGTCCTCTCGGGGGTGGACCTGGACGTCGGGGACGGGGAGGTTGCCATCCTCCTGGGCCCGAACGGGGTGGGGAAGAGCACGCTCCTGAAAATCTTTTCGGGACTCCTTGCGCCCCATTCCGGGGAAGTGGCCCTGCTGGGGCGCCCGCCCGCATCCTACGGCCGGCGGGAGATGGCCCGTCTCCTCTCCGTCGTGGGGCAGGACCCCCCGGTCGATTTCCCGATGTCGGTGGAAGAGTACGTGGCGCTCGGACGCTTTCCGCACCAGGGGCTCTTCGGCGGGTCGACCGCGGAGGACCGTCGCGAAGCCGGGCGCGCCCTGGAGATGTGCGGCCTGCTGGATCTGCGCTCCCGGACGCTCGGGGAGCTTTCGGCGGGAGAGCGGCAGCGGGGCACGGTCGCCCGGGCGATCTGCCAGGGGGCGAAGGTGATGCTTTTGGACGAGCCGACGGCGTTCCTGGACATTTACCACCGTGTCGAATTCTACGAGATCGTGTCGCGGCTTTCGGGGGAGTGCGGCATCAGCGCCCTTGTCGCTTCGCACGACCTGTCCCTTTGCGCCGAGTACGGGGAGCGGATCCTCCTCCTCTCGGCGGGCAGGGTGATGGCCTCGGGAAAGCCGGAAGAGGTCCTGACCCCGGAAAATGTCCGGGAGGCCTACGGAGTGGAGGTGACGTGCGACCGCAACCCCGCCACGGGGGCGGTGCGCGTGACCCCAATGAGGAAGAGAAATGCAACTCAACGATAGCGTGCATCGATAGTGTACAACCCCGGTCTCAAGGGATGCGTTTCGGAAGAGGCCGAGCACCGAGAGGATCGATGCGCCGCCTCCTGCGAGGCGCCCGACTGAGGCGTACCCGCTGCGGTACGGTGAAGAAGGGCAACGAAGCAGGAACGGATGCAGCGGCACTCGAATGCCGGGATCTGACGAAATGCATCCCTTGAGACCGGAGGGCGGATGCCGGGGAAGGCGGTGGAAAACCGTCGCTGCCCCGCATCTGTGACCGGAGCGAAACCTGCTGAAAACCACTGGGCGGGGACACTCCTCAACGTAACACTTGAGATAGGAATGTCCCCGGTGACTCCCGGGAAGGTGCAGGGAGTAGGAAGCCGGAAGCCAGAAGACCCGGACCGCCCGATTTCAATAACGCCCCTTTCGAGGGAGAGGAGGAAACATGATCGGAAGGAAATGGAAGAGGGTTTTCCGGGTGCTGTGCGTCGTGGCGGGACTGTCGGGCGTGGCGTGGGGGGAAGAGGCGACGAGGCTGGAACCGATCGTGGTCACCGCGACGCGCATCGAGCAGAAGGTTTCCGAGCAGGCGTCGTCGGTGAGCGTGGTGACGCGCGAAGACATTGAGCTCAAAAACCCCGCGACGGCGGGCGACGTTCTCCAGGGGATCCCCGGCCTGGACGTCCAGCGGCAGGGAAGCCCGGGCGGCCTTGAGAACATCAAGATCCGGGGAGGACTTTCCACGCATACTCTCGTGATGATCGACGGGTTCCCGGTCAACAGCCCCGCGCTCTCGGAGTTCGACATCGGTTCCCTGCCGGTGGACGGTTTCGAGCGGGTGGAAGTGGTTCGCGGCGCGCAGAGCGCCTTGTACGGGTCATATGCAATCGGCGGCGTTGTGAATTTCATTCCGCGAAAGGGAGGGAAGGAGCGGCAGTATGACGCCGGGCTTGCGGCGGGGAGCTTCCGTTCCCTCAAGTGGCACGGGTCCGCGCAGGACGGCGGGAAGGCGGGAAGCCTTTACGTCGGAGCCGTCGGATGGAAGAGCGACGGAATCCTCCCGAACGATGACTTCTCCCTCGCCTCTTACATGGGGGTGGCGGAGGTACCAATAGGCTCCCGGAGCCGCATCCACGCGATCATGCTCTCCACGGAAGGAACGAAGGGCGTTCCCGTCGATTATTCGGGGCGGGACATCAATCACAGATTCATACGGCGCGGACTGCTGACGGGGGTACGCTACGAGGTCGATGTTGCGAACGGGGTGACGGTCACCGCCTCCGGGAGCATCTTCGACGAGTTTCTCCACACGAACGACCCCGCGGAACCGGGGGAGACCTCGTCGCTGGACGACGTTACAAAGACCCGTAAGGGGTTGCTGCGTCTCGAAGGGCGGATCTCGCCGGCGCCTTTCTCCACGACCTTCGTCGGGGTGGAATACCAGAAGGACCGGATGACGGACAGCAACGTTTTCACGGATACGATGTTCGGATCGTTCCCCTCGTTCAACGAGTCCTCGGTGTACGACCGGTCGGTCTTCCTGCAGGAGGAGCTCCGGGCGGGGAAGCACTCGGGGTTAAGCCTCGGCGCGCGTTTGGACCGCAATTCCCTTGCGGGGACGGAGTTCAACCCGAAGGTGGCGGCCTTCCACGAGATCTCGGCGATAGGGACGCGGTTGCGCGCGGCCGTGGGAAGGGGGTTTCGCCCTCCGACGGCGTCGGAAAAGTTCGATATCTACGTCGGGAATCCGGACCTGTCATCGGAGAAAGCGGTCTCCTATGAGGCGGGTGCCGATGCGACCCTCCCGGGGAAAAAGGTTTCCCTCGCGGCAACGTGGTTTTACCAGAATTTCAAGCCCCTCATACAATATGACCCAGACGTTTGGAAGATGCGAAACATGAACGCCTTCTCCCGCGGCGTGGAGGCGGAGGCCATTTTTCAGATTCTGACGGATGTCGGGCTGGGGGTGAAGTACACCTACTCGGACACCTGGATCGCGGAAAAGCAACGCCGGATACTCGGGATCCCTCGCCAGCGGGGTACGGTGTACCTCCTCTACACGCCGGTTCCGGCCTTTCATGCCCGGCTCGACTGGCGCCTGGAGAGCGATCAACTGGACAAGTCTCCCATCGAGTCGAACATCTCCCGGCGGCCGGGATATGCGATGGTGGACTTCTTCGCGCGATACCGCTGGGATATCAACGTCGCCGCCATCCGGGAGTTCGCCCTGACGGGGAAGATGCAGAACCTCCTGAACCGGGACTATGAAGAGCGAAA
>CAYILU010000124.1:0-4983 GCA_964364235.1 uncultured bacterium
GGCGATGAAGCTTCGATCCTCTTCCGGCCGGATGATGACCTGGGAGATATCGTCTTTGATCTCCATGCGCACCGTCTCTTCCTGAACTCCCCCGATCGCGTCCTGGAGGTATCTTCCGTTGAAGCCGATCTTCACGGGCGCCCCGCTGTAGTCCACCCCGAGGAGGTCCCTCGCCTCCCCGAGTTCCGGGCTGGCGGCGGACACCTCCAACTGCTTTCCCGACAGGGAAAGCTTCACGCTGTGTACCTTCTCCGGCGCCATCACGCTTACCCGGCGCAGCGCGTCCGAAAAGGCCTCTTTCGGAATCTTGGCCACCAGCTGGTTTTCCTTGGGCACGACCTGCTTGTAGTCGGGGAATTCGGCGTCAAGCAGCCGGACCCACAGTTCGGTGTCGCCCTTCCCCGCGAAAAGAAACTTCTCCGATGCGGACAGCTCCAGGGCGCCTGGCCCGCCTTCCGCAAGTTTCTTGATCTCCATCAGCCCTTTCCTGGGCGCCAGGACCCGCTTTTCCCCGAGCAGGCCCCCCAGTTCCGGGACTTCCCCGTCGGCGATCGCCAGCCGGTGCCCGTCGGTCGCAACCATCCTGAGGAAGATCTTCTCTTCCGAGGCCTGCTTCTCCAACAGGATGCCGGCCAGGTTGTATCTCGTCTCGTCCGAAGAAGCGAAGGGACCGACCCGGTCGACCAGTTTCCGGAAAACCTCCGAATCCACCGATACCGACCTGGACTTCGGCTTCTCCGGCATCTCCGGGAACTCCTGGCTGGGGAGTCCGGCCAGCCGGAAGTGCCCCTGCCCCGCCGAGATCTCCACGTAGTTCCCTTCCTTGCCGGTCACCATCACGGGACCCTTCGGCAGGACCTTCGCGATGTCGAATATTTTTCTCGCGGGAAGCGCGATCGATCCGGCTTCCCTCGCCTCCACCGGCTGGACGCACCGGACGACGATCTCAAGATCGGAGGCCACGAGCGTCGCATCGGACTTCCCGACGGTCAACAGTATGTGGGACAGCACCGGCATGGTGTGCCGCCGTTCCGCCACGCCTTGAACCCGCGTCAGCAAGCCGATGAGCTGGTCACGATCCACAGTGAAGTTCATGACGGTCCTCTTCTTATTAAAAGAATATAAAACCAGCAGTCATAGTAGAGGCTGTGGAATTGTGGATGGCGGCCGGAAGTCCAGGGGACGGCGCCGCGTACCGGGAGAGAAACCGGGTGACAACCGGGTGACAACCGGTCTCTGTTTCGCGGGGTTCTGTGGAGAAAGAAATCATCCCCTCCCTGTCCACAGGTTTATCCCTCCAGATTCTTGCGGAGGGATTCGATGGTGCTCCTCAAAGATACATCTTCCTGCACTTTCTTTTCTATCTTTTTTACGGCGTACATGACCGTCGTGTGGTCCCTGCCCCCGAACCGCAGCCCGATGTCGGGAAGCGAACAGCGCGTCATCCTCCGCAGGAGATACATGGCAACCTGCCTCGGAAACGCGATCACCTTGTGTTTGCGGTCGGACCGGAGATCGGAGACCTTGACGTTGTAATGCTCGGAGACGGCCTTGATTATGGCGTCGGGAGAGATCTCCCGCTCCGCGCTCTCGATCAGGTGCGAGAGCACCTCCTTGGCGAGGTCCAGGTTGATCTCCCGCTTGGTCAGCGAGGCGTGCGCCCCGATCCGGACGAGAGAGCCTTCCAGCTCGCGGATGTTGTTCTTGATCATGGTTGCAAGGAAGATGGCGACCTCTTGCGGGAGTGGGATCTGGTCCATCTCGGCCTTTCGGTTCAGGATGGCCACCCGGGTTTCCAGGTCCGGCGGCTGGATGTCGGCCACCAGCCCCCACTCGAATCGGGACTGGATCCGCTCCTCCAGGTCCGGGATCTCCTTCGGGAACTTGTCGCTGGTCACCACGATCTGCTTGCGCGAGGAGTACAGGTCGTTGAAGGTGTGAAAGAACTCCTCCTGGGTCCGCTGCTTCCCGGCGATGAACTGCACGTCGTCCACCAGGAGCATGTCCACGTTCCGGTACTTCTCCTTGAATTCGGGCATCCGGTTGGTCCGCAGACAGTGGATCAACTCGTTGGTGAACTTCTCCGCGGTGATGTAGCAGTTATTAACCCGGCGGTTCCGCTCGAGCGCGAGGTTCCCGATGGCGTGGAGAAGGTGAGTCTTCCCGAGGCCGACGCCCCCGTAGATGAAGAGCGGGTTGTAGCTTCTCGCGGGGTCCATAGCGACGGCGTAGGAGGCGGCCTGGGCGAACTGGTTGCCCGCGCCGACGACGAACCGGTCGAAGGTGTACCGCGGGTTCAGGACGCCGTTGCGTTCCCTCTTCCGCGTCGGGGCTTCTTCCTGTGACTGGGAGAAATCCTGCCCAGGCGCCTCGCGAGCCACGTCCCCGTCCTCCTCCCCTCCCACCACGATCTCCACGGAGGTGTTTCCCCCCAACTCCCTGTGCGTCGATTCCTCGATCTGCGGAAGATAGTTCTCCTCGATCCACTGCTTGAAGAACTGGTGAGGAGTGGCCACGAGCAGAAGGGAGCCCTCCCGGGTGACGTAGCGCAGCGGCCGCAGCCAGGTCTCGAAGACCTGCTCGCTGACCGATTCCTTGAGGTGCTCGAGGATCCTCCCCCAGGCCTGTGAAGTCATCGCCGGACCACCGGGTTTGCGGGGGGAAAAGGGGAATAATAGGAGAAAAACGTTTTCATTCTTGCAGCGTTAAGGTCCTTCGTCGAGAAAAGTTGCTAACACGGTTATCCACAGGTGTGGATAACTTTTTTCCAATTTTATAACAAGGGGTTATCTATACAATTCACGCAGGGGCCCATGAGAAACACGGGGCCGAGGGTTGGTGAAACTGTCTCCGCATTTTCCCCCCTTGCGGATGCGAGGCGAAGGAAGGGTACCACACGGCCGAAACGGGAATCAAGGAGTATTTCCCGGGGGAGGATTCGAGGCGATTTTTTCGCGGTAGCCGTCCCAGTCGATGCCCGCGCGGAAGGCGGAAAACGCCTGGTCCCGCAGGCGACGGTACCCGGACGACAGGAGATATCCGCGCAGGGGGCCCCGCACCGGCAGGACCTGTTCCGCCGCTTCCCAGGGGAACGGTTCCCCGGTGGCCAGGTCGACCATGCACCCCAGCTCGATGGCCTCGGAGGCGAGCGCCAGCGGGATCCCTTTCATGTCGCGCACGATCGCCTGGAAGCGCCCCTCGGATTCGGGCTCCAGGAACCGGAAGGCGCGGGAGTAGAAGAGCGCCGTGTGGAAGTGGTCCGGGACGTCGAGCACCCCGTCGAGGGCCAGCTCCCGTCCCAGGTCCCGAAGAAGCTCGAGGCTTTGCGGCATCAGGCCCAGCCCCGGACGCTGCTGGCCGGGGAGGCGCGGGCGGTCGACCGTGAAAGGCCGGTCGGGGTCGGAAAGGCTGAGCCAGTGGATGATCAGCATGCGGAAGGAGTTTTCCTCGGTGAACGGGCCGATCGCTTTTCGGAGGTGAAACCGGCAAAGCGAAAGCCTCGCCTCGAGGAGGAGCCGGTCCCGGGAGATCGCGCCCGCGTAGAGAGAGACGCGCTGGTCGGCCGGGTCCTCGCATTCCAGGCGAAGCAGGGGGTCCCGGGTGCCCCGCCGCGAAATCCCCTCCAGGATCCCCGCGCGGGCCAGCCGGGAGCGAACCTCCCCCTCGTCGAAACGGCCGAAAAGCAGGTTCCCCGGGTTCTCCCCCGTCAACTCGAAGAGGAGCTCCCCTTCCGTCGGGGACGGGGAGGGCTGCTCCCCGGCCGCGCGCAGCAGCGGGAACGCGAGGAGGCGACGAAGATCGAACCTCTGCGACCGCTTCCGGTTCCTCTTCATGACGAAAGCAGTGTACCACAGGGGAGGAAAAACGGATTGACAGGCGTGGATGGAAGGGAATAAATTATATAGTTCCCATAAGTTCCGGGTTCCCACGAAGGAAGGAGTTCACCAGGATGAAGCGTACTTACCAGCCGCACAACCTGCGGCGGAAAAGAACCCACGGGTTCCGCAAGCGCATGAAAACGCCGGCGGGAAGGGCGGTGCTCTCCCGTCGCCGCGCCAAGGGACGCAAGCGCCTGTCCGTGACGATCAGCGGCAAGAAGTGACCCACCCGGTCCGGATCGGCGGGGAGCGGGGGAGCGGGGATTTCCGGTTCCTCCGGGAGGAGCGGCTGCGCACCGACCGGGAGTACCGCGAGGTGGTCCGCAAGGGGGAGCGCGCGACTACCGAGCACTTCACGGTGTACCGTGATTTCCCGGGGGGGGACGCGAGGAAGGTCGGCATCTCCGTCGGAAAGCGGGCCGGACGCGCCGTGGCGCGGAACCGCGTCAAGAGGATCCTGAGAGAGTTCTACCGGTTCCACAAGAGCGATTTCCCCGACGGGAGCCGAACGGCCATCGTCGTGAAAAAGGCCCTCTCCCTGCCGGGCCTGGACGCGGTTACCTCGGAGCTTCTCCCGGCGATTTCCCGGCGCTGGGGGCGGAAGGAGGACCCGCCCCGGTGCGGGCAAGGGATCTCTTCGTCGGCGCCCTGAAGGGTTACCAGCGGGCCGTCTCCCCCTATCTTGGCGACTGCTGCCGGTTCCACCCGAGCTGCTCCGAATACATGATTCTCTCTATTCGCAAGAACGGGTCCGTTTTGGGGATTCTTGACGGATTGTGGAGGATCCTTCGGTGTCACCCCTTTCACCCCGGAGGGGTCGACGAGCCGCGCAGAATCCGGATTTTCGGAACGAGGACGCAATGGAAAAAAGGATGATCCTGGCGATCGCGCTGTCGATCGCCATTCTTCTCGCATACCAGTACCTGTTCGTCACTCCTACCCCGAAAGAACCGGGGGCGCCCGTTTCCCGGGAAACGGCGAAGGAGGCGGAACGGGACAACGCGGTCCGCGGGACGGGGCAGACCACCGCCGCACCCCAGGGGTTGGGGCTTCCCATCGGGCTGGCGCCGAAGGCCTTGCACCCGTTGCGGCGGATCGCGGTTTC
>CAYILU010000125.1:0-4968 GCA_964364235.1 uncultured bacterium
TCGCACGTTTTCCCTGCGGTCCGTGAGGCGGGAGCCCGCCTGGGGGGGGGCTCCCAGGCACCTCCGGAGGGCCAGGGGGGCGAAGGGCCATCCGGCGCGGCGCGCGAGCGCACGACCGACGAGGGCGGGGAGGTTGAACCCCCTCAGAAAGTATTTGACGGGATGGATCGGAACCGGGACGACCGCCGGCCGGAAATCATCCGGGAAGAGGTCGGACCACGTGTTGCGCACGGCCCCGTGCAACCGTTCCGCCAGGGCATCGTCGGGCACGGCCTTTCTCGCGTATTTCGCGGCGCGGATCCCTTCCCGGACGCGCCCCTCGTAGACGAACAGGGAGCGCGCGAAGGAGAAGGGGGGCGGGGGAGCGCAGGAGGGACAGCCGCCGGAGGACGTGCGGTGGAAGGCGATCCCCGTGAAGGCGCCGCACCGGGGGCATTCCCCCCCGTTGTAGGCGGGCCAGCTCCGGATCGCGGCGGAGGAGAGATCGACGGGCGAACGGGGGAGAAACACCGACAGGTGGCCGAACTCCGATAGGAGAGACGCGAACGGGGCGCGAAGCAGCCCCGTCCCCGGCCGGGTCCCGACGTCAGCGCACGGAGGCCGGGGAGATGTATTCCCTGTGGCCGTGGTCGATCGAGTAGCCGTTCCAGATCCCGCATTCGGGACACCGGGCGGCCCACTTGATGGTCGCCTTTCCGCATCCCGAGCAGCGGAAAGGGATGAGGTAGCGCCGCTTGTAGCCGAAGGCGCGCTGGTAGTGCTGGCAGGCGGACTCATAACGACCCCTCCGCCGGAGCGCTTCGGCAAGAAGGATGTGAACGGATTCCCGCTCCGGCTCTATCGATTCCGCCTTCAACAACTGTTCCACCGCCTCGTCGTTCATCTCGAGGCGCAGGAAGAACTTGCCCATGAACAGGTTGGCGTCGTAATCGGAGGGAAACTCCTGCAGCAGGTCGGTGTAGACGCCGATCACGGACTGCGGGCTTTCCGTCTCCACGCCCATGTCCTCGAGCTTGATGAGGAAAACCGCGTTGCGGGTCGCCCGGTAGCCCCGGAGCAGGACCTGGGAGGCCTCCTCGAGATTTCCGCGGGAGCGCATGTGTTCGGAGAGGGCGATGTACGCGGGGGAAAACCGCGGCTGGTCCTTGATGAGTTCGCGGAGGCGGCGCTCCCCGTCGTCGGCTTTCCCCTCGCTCATCCGGACGACCGCCTTCTCGTAGCGGAGGGCGTCGAAAAGCGCCTGGTCTCCGGGGGTCGCCTCCTTGCCCTTGTACTTCATGATCTTCTTCTGCGTTGCGTACGCGGGGACCATCTCCTTGCGGAGGAGATGGATGTCCCGCATCCCTTCCCAGGCGCGCGGGTTTTCCCCTTCGGAGTCCTCGATCGCCTTCATGAGGGAGAAGGCGTTGTCCAGGTCGTTCATCCGGCGATAGAGAGCGGCCAGCCGGAGGAAGACGGAAAGGTCGGAGGGGTCGATCTGCTTGACCCGCGTCAGGGATTTCACGGCTTCCAGGAAATTTCCCCTCTCCGTCTCCACCGAGGAGAGGAGGTCGAGCGCCTCCTTGTCGTCGGGATTGACGGACAGGCTCCTCTGCAGCTCCTTGGCCGCCCCGGACAGCATCCCCCGCTGGAACAGCTCCGACGCCTTGGCCACCCGGGCGCGCGCGGCCTCCCTGCGCTGCTTCTCCCTGCGCTCCTTCCAGTTCATCGACGCCATCGTGACGTCCTTCACCAGCGTGCCGAGGATGACCATCGCGGCGCCCAGAGAGAAGGCGAGGATCGCGAGCTCGCTGACGGTGACCTCCATCTGTCGCGTGGCGGAGTAGAAGAACTGGATGTGCTGCCCGTTCAGGAGGGAGATGTAGGAAAACCCCACCAGGATGATGACGAAGAGCAGGAAGAGCAGTCGGACCGCCATGTGCGGGTTCCTCCGGGTTATTGCTCCTGGGGGAGGGGGATCTCGTGGGCCGATCCCCACAACCGGTCGAAGTCGTAGAACTCCCTGACGCTGGAAAGAAAGACGTGCACCACGAAATCGCCGTAGTCGAGCAGGACCCATCGCCCTTCCCGGATCCCCTCGATCCCGAGCGGCTTGAACCCCTCTTTCTTGAGTGACTCCTCGACGTGATGGGCGACCGCGGTGACCTGCCGATCGGACATCCCCGAGCAGAGGAGGAAGTAGTCGGTGAAAGTGGCTTGTTCCCGGACATCCAGCGCCCGGATGTCGGCGGCTTTTTTCTCCTGGGCCAGCCGCGCGCACCGGACCAGCGTTTCACGTGTCGTTATGGCCGTCTTTCCTCTCCCGGATCTGCGTAAAGGCCGTGGTCGTAAATGTACCGCTCCACTTCCGGCGGGACGAGACCCCGGATGCACCTACCCGTCCGGACCTTCTCCCGGATGGAGCTCGATGAAATGTCCAGGGCCGGCAGCGACGGGCAGAGGAGCCGCCGCCCGCCCGGCAGGCGGTAACCGCTTCCCTCCCAACTATAGCAACCTGGGTCCTCCTTTTCAATACGGATGCCCGCGGGAGGGGTGGGCTCGCGGGCCGCGCCGGGGCGTGGGAGCAGGACGAAATCGCAGGAGGAGAGGAACTCCTCGTACCGGTGCCAGGTGGAAACCTCGGCGAAGGAGTCGGCCCCCATGACGAAGACCGGCTCGGAAGACGGCTCCGCCCGCAGGAACTCCCGGACCGTGAGGAGCGAATAGGAAGGCCCCTCGCGCCGGATCTCGATGTCGGACGCCTCCATCCATGGGAGCCCCGCCGCCGCCGCCGCGACCATCGCGAGGCGGTGCCTGGCATCCGACAGGGGCTGCCTGGGCTTGTGGGGCGGGTGGTGGCACGGGAAAAGAACGACGCGCGGGAGCTGAAGCGTCTCCCTCACCTCGATCGCCATCCGGAGGTGCCCGTTGTGGAAGGGATCGAAGGTGCCGCCGAAAAGGGCGACCGGTGTCCGGGGACGGGTCACGTTATTCCCGGACCTGGCCGTCCCCGAAGGCGATGAACTTCGTCGTGGTCAGCTCCTCGAGCCCCATCGGGCCGAACGCGTGGATCTTGGTGGTGCTGATCCCGATCTCCGCGCCCAGGCCCAGCTGGAATCCGTCGTTGAAGCGGGTGGAGGCGTTGACGAGGACCAGGGAGGAGTCCACCTCGCGCACGAACCGCATCGCCCGGGCGTGGTCCCTCGTGAGGATCGCCTCCGTGTGGAGCGAGCCGTGGCGGCGGATATGCCCCATGGCCTCCTCCATCGACGCGACCACCTTGACCGCGAGGACCAGGTCGAGGTACTCGGTCCCCCAGTCCTCCTCCGACGCGGGCCTGGCCCGGGGGACGAGGCGGACGGTTTCCGGGCAGCCCCGCAGCTCGACGCCGTTCTTGATCAGTTCGGCGGCGGCCGCGGGGAGGAACTCCGGCGCGGCCTTCTCATGCACGAGGAGCGTCTCCATCGCGTTGCAGACGCCGGGGCGCTGCACCTTCGCGTTGACGCAGATCGGGACGGCCTGCGGAATATCGGCTCCCTCGTCTACGTAGACGTGGCAGACCCCCTTGTAGTGCTTGATGACGGGGATGCGGGACTTCTCCGCGACGCTGCGGATGAGCCCCTCCCCCCCGCGGGGGATGATGAGATCGATGTGCTCCTCCGCCGCCAACATCACGTCGATGGCTTCGCGGTCGGTGCGCTCGATGATCGAGACCGTGTCCGCCGGCAGGCCGCTCACGGAGAGGGCCTCCCTCAGGATCCGCGCGATTGCGGTGTTGGAGTGGATCGCCTCGGAGCCGCCGCGGAGGATGACGGCGTTCCCGGACTTCACGCACAGCGCCGCCGCGTCGGCCGTCACGTTCGGCCGCGACTCGTAGATGATCCCGATGACGCCGAGGGGGATCCGCATCCGCCCGACCCAAAGGCCATTGGGCCTCCGCCCCATCCTCAGGACTTCTCCGACGGGATCGGGCAGGGCGATCACCTCCCCGATGCCGTCCGCCATCTGCAGGATACTGGCGTCGGTGAGAAGGAGACGGTCGAGCATGGCGGGGGGAAGCCCCTTGGCCTTCCCCGCGTCCATGTCCTTCCGGTTCTCCTCCTTGAGCCGGCCCGCCCGCTCCCGCAGGCCCTTCGCCATCCCGGAGAGCGCGGCGTTCTTTCTCGAGGTGTCCGCCTTCGCGATCAGGGCCGCCGCGTCCTTCGCCGCCCGCAAGACCCGCAGGACGCTTTCCCGTATCGTTGTCATCGCGTCCTCAGCAGGATCGTCAGGTTGTCGCGGTGGACCATCTCCGCGGGGATGTCCTCCCCCAGGATCGCCCGGACCTCGGCGCTTTTCCGCCCCTTCCCCCGCTCCACCTGCTCGCTGGTCCAGGAGGTGATCCCGCGTGCGAAGACCCGGCCCCTCCGGTCGCAGATGGAAACCGCGTCGCCCTTCCGGAACGCTCCCGAGGCGCCGACTATCCCGGCGGGCAGGAGGCTCTTGCCGCCCTCCAGGAGAACCTTCTTCGCACCGTCGTCGACCGTGATCGTGCCGTGCGGCTGCCTGGCGTGAGCGATCCACAGCTTCCTGCTGCGGGCCCTGACCGTAGCGCGGGGGAGGATGAGGGTCCCGGTGTCCTTTCCCCCGAGGACGTCCAGGATCGATTTCCTCGACAGCCCTCCCGCGATGACCACGGGTGTCCCCCAGTCGCTGACGAGCCGCGCTGCGAGGAGCTTGGAACCCATCCCGCCGGTCCCCGTCGAGCCGCCCCGCATTCCGCCGGCGGACCGGATGAGGTCTTCGTCCACCTTCGCGAGGAGGGGGATCCGTTGCGCGTCGGGGAACCGGTGGGGATCCCGGGTGTAGAGCCCTTCGCTGTCGGTAAGGAGCAGGAGCAGGTCGGCCCCCATCAGCTGGGTCACCAGGGCGGCGAGGTGGTCGTTGTCCCCCAGCCGGATCTCCTCGGTGGCCACCGTGTCGTTCTCGTTGATGATCGGCACGATGCCG
>CAYILU010000126.1:0-4918 GCA_964364235.1 uncultured bacterium
AGCAGCCAGCCCCATCGCGCCAGCCTTTCGCTGAGCATCCGGCCGGTCATCTTGGGGAACCAGTAGTGCAGCCCGGCCAGAAATCCCACCACGGTCCCGCCCATCATCGTGTAATGAAAGTGGGCCACGATGAAGTAGGTGTCGTGAAGGTGGACGTTGGTCGCCAACGCTCCCAGGAACATCCCGGTCAGCCCCCCGAAGGTGCACAGGAAAATGAATGTCAGCGCATACAGCATCGGCGACTCGAAGGTGATCGACCCTTTGTACATCGTGGCGATCCAGTTGAAGACCTTGACCGCCGTGGGGACGGCCACGAAGAACGTCAGGAAGGAGAAGATGACGCTTGCCGTCTTCGACATCCCGCTCACGAACATGTGGTGGCCCCAGACGAAGAATCCGATGAACGCGATGGCCAGGGAGGAATAGGCGATCGCCTTGTACCCGAAGATGGGCTTCCGCGAGAAGACCGGGACGACCTCCGAGATGATGCCCATGGCGGGCAGGATCATGACGTAGACCACGGGGTGGGAGTAGAACCAGAAGAAATGCTGGAACAGCAGGGGGTCTCCCCCCTTGGACGGGTCGAAGAACCCGATCCCGAAGAGCCGCTCCATCGCCAGGAGCAGGAAGGTGATCCCCACCACGGGAGTCGCCACCACCTGGATGATGCTCGTGGCATACATCCCCCAGATGAACAGCGGCAACCGGTGCCAGGTCATCCCCGGCGCACGGAGCTTGTGGATCGTCACGATGAAGTTCAGGCCCGTGAGGATCGACGACATCCCGACGAGGAAGATCCCGAAGGAAAGGAGGGTGACGTCGGCCGCCGTCTTCGCGGAATACGGGGTGTAGAACGTCCACCCCGTGTCCATCGGGCGGACCAGCGACGCCAGGATGACCAGGATCCCCGCCACGAAGATCCAGTAGCTCGCGAGGTTGAGCCTCGGGAAGGCGACGTCCCGGGCGCCGATCAGCAGGGGGATGAAGAAGTTCCCCAGGCCGGACGGGATCGCCGGGATGATGAACAGGAAGATCATCACCGACCCGTGGAGGGTGAACAGGACGTTGTAGGCGTGGTCGCTGAAGATCTGCTGCCCGGGGACCATCAGCTTGATCCGGATGAGGAGGGCAAAGATCCCTCCCAGGAGGAAGAAAAAGAGGGTGGTGTAGAGGTACAGCACCCCGATCCGCTTATGGTCCAGGGTCAGGGCCCAGGACCAGAAGCCCTTTTCTTCCAGGTAGCCCCGGGACTGCCCGTTTCCGTTCAGGGGGAGGGCCCTACCGTCCGCGGTGGATTCCGCCATTCCTTATCTCCCCCCATTCTTGCGTTTTTCACTTTATGCGATGACGTCATGGAAGATATGGTTGCGTTGCGGCCCCGGTTATTTGAGCGTTTTGATATAGGCGATGATCCCCGCGACGTCGTCGCCGGAGAGACTCCCCTTGAAGGTGGGCATGATGTTGGGAAAGCCCTTCACGACCTTGGCGCCCGGGTCGTAGATGGATTCCCGGATGTAATCCTCGTCCGCGGCAACCTCCCGGCCCCCTTCCAGGTGTACTTCCCTGCCGTAGAGCCCCTTGAAAGAAGGGCCGATCTTCACGGTCCCGTCGGCGGAATGGCACCCCAGGCAGCCCGACTTTTCAAGCAGCGCCTTCCCTTTTTCGGAAAGCGGCAACACCGCCAGGGCCGCCTTCCGGGCCGCGGCTTCCCATTTCTCGTACTCCCCGGGGGGCATCACGACGAGCTTCCCCCGCATCGTGGAATGCCCCACTCCGCAATACTGCGTGCAGAAGATGTCGTAGGTCCCCTCCTTGTCGGGCTGGAGGTACAGGTTGGTGTATTGCCCGGGCACGATATCCTGCTTAAGCCGGAAGTCCGGGAGGAAGAACCCGTGGATGACGTCGCGCGAGGTCATGATGAGCTTGACGGGTTTGCCCACGGGCAATCGGAGCTCGTTGATCTCCAACCGGCCGTCCGGGTACTTGAACTCGTAGAAGAACTGCTGCGCGGTGACGTTGATGTCACTGGAACCGGGGGCGGGCGTGGTGATGTCCCGGTAGACCATGTAGCCGTAAGTGAAAAAGGCAAGCACCACCAGGGAGGGGATCAGCACCCACACGATCTCGAGGGTGAGGTTGCTCGTGACGTCGGATGTCGCCTCGACCTCGGACGCCTTCCTCCTCCGGTACTTGACCGCGAAGTAGATGAGCAGCCCTTCGACCAGGAAGAAGAAGAACAGCGAGACCGCCATGATGAAGGTGAAGACGGCGTCGATCTGGCTGGCCGAGCGGGAAACCGCGGCTGCTGCTGCATGGGCGCTCGTCATCGACTCTCACGCCTTGTCATCAAGGCGTGCCCCCCGGCTTTCTCCGCTTCCACAAAGCCAGATACATCACCCCCAGGAGCACGAGGGTCAACACGCCCCCCGCCTTCATGACGTTTCTCGCGTAGAGCGAGTACTTCCTCTCCACGGGGTCGTAGTGGAAGCAGAAAAGGATCACCCGGTTCATAACCGTTGAGGAGCCGATCCGCCCGTCCGCCGCCTCGATGAGGGCCAGCTTGAGGTCGGCCGGTGCCTGCTGGATGCCGTACAGGTACCGGGAAATCTTCCCGCTCGGGGTCAGGACAATACCGATGTCGGGGTGGGCGAACTCCGCCCCCACCTTGCGGTAACGGAAGCCCACCGCCGCAGTCAGCCTGCCGATCTCCTCCCGGCCGCCGGAGAGAAAGGGCCACCGCAAACCGGGATCCGGGATCCCCTTCATCATGGCGTGCATTTCGCCTGCCCGGGCCCGGACGGCCTCCGGCTTTTCGTCCGGGTCGATGCTCACCGTGACGATCCGGAAGTCCCGTTCGAGGGAGATCCCGCCGATGCCGTTCACAGAGTCCAGGAGGTTCCGCAGGGTCAGCGGGCAGAGCATGGGACAGGTGTAGTAGTTGAGGGTGAGGATGACCGGCCCGCTCCCGAGGGTATCGCCCAGCCGGACGGCTCTCCCCTCCTCGTCGCGGAAGAGAAGGTCGAGAGGGACCTGCCCGCCGAGCTTCTCGTCCACCCCGATCGATTTGAGGATGTTGTCCGGGGTTTCGGCAAGGTGAGCCATCGCGCCGGGAGCCGGCGAAAGCAGCATACCCCACGTGCATGACAGGAGGAAAACGATGGAAAGATTCCTGCCCACCTTTCAGACTTCCAAATGCTGTCCGGGCTCCGGGACCTCTGCGTTCCATCGCAGGCGGTCCCGCAACGTCTGCGCGAATCCGACCGACACCGACTCCTCGCCGTGGGCCACGAAGACCCTCCCCGGGGGGGTGCGGAAGTTCCCCGCCCAGGCGAGCAGGCCGTCCCGGTCGGCGTGCGCCGAGAGACCGCCGATCGTGTAGATGTCCGCCGCCACGGCGATGTCCTCCCCGAAGACCCGGACCCACCGGGCGCCGTCTACGATCTTCCGGCCAAGCGTCCCCTCCGCCTGGAACCCCACGATGATGACGCTGCACTCCTTGCGCCACAGGTTGTGCTTGAGGTGGTGCTTGATCCTCCCCGCGGTGCACATCCCGCTCCCGGCAAGGATGATCGCGCCCCCCCGGATCGAGTTGAGCGCCATGGACTCCTGGGAGTTCGCCGTGACGACCACCCGTAGCGCGTCGGGGTTTTCCTCCCTCCACGCCATCACCTTCCGCATCTCCTCGTCGAAGCACTCCGGATGGCGCATGGTGATCCGCGTGGCCTCCGCAGCCAACGGCGAATCGATGTACAGGGTAAGCCCCTTGAGCCTCCCCTTCCGGGTGAGATCGGTGAGCAGGTACAGGATGTCCTGCGCGCGCCCGACAGCAAAAGACGGGATGATCACGTTGCCGCCCTTGCGCTGCAGGGTGTCCGTCAGTGCGTGGAGGAACTCCTCGATCGTTTCCCCCATCCCCTTGTGCAGCCGGTTTCCGTAGGTGGACTCCATCACCAGGACGTCGGCCCGCTCGACGGGCGCCGGGTCCCGGACGATGGGGAGCCCGCTGTGACCCAGGTCCCCGCTGAAGACGAGCGTTTTTCCCCTCCCGTCATCCCGGACCGACACCGACACGATCGCCGACCCCAGGATGTGCCCCGCGTCCAGGAATCGGGCCCGGATGCCCGGGGCCGGGGAGATTTCCTCCCCGTACGGGACGGGTTTCAGGAGCGGGAAAACCGCCAGCGCATCCGCCTCCGTGTAGAGCGGCTGGCCGTCGCGCCTCCCCGCTCGCAGGGCTCTCCGGGTCTGCCATTCCGCCTCCCTTTCCTGGATGTGGCCCGAGTCCGGGAGCATCACCTTCAGCAGGTCCGCGGTCGCGGAAGTGGAGTAGATCGGCCCGCGGAAGCCGTCCCGCACGATTTTGGGGAGAAGGCCGGAATGGTCGAGATGGGCGTGCGTGGAGAGGACGAAATCGACCGAGGAGAGGGGGACGGGAAATGGCCGCGAGTTCTTCCGGTCGGCCTCCTCGCCCCCCTGGAACATCCCGCAGTCGACGAGGAACCGGACGCCGGAGGCCTGCACGAGCATGCAGGAGCCGGTCACCTCCCGCGCGCCCCCCAGGAAGGTGAGGAGGACGCTCATCCCACCACCCTCGTCAGGACCCAGGAGATGACGCTGACGAGCACCGAGCCGGCCACCGCCCCCCAGAAACCGCTGACGTGGAAGCCGGGGACGATGGCGGAGACGAGCCACAGGAGGAGGCCGTTGATCGCGAGGAGGAAGACCCCCAGGGACACCACCGTCACGGGGAGCGTGAGAAGGACGAAGACCGGCCGGACGATCGCGTTGACCAGGCCGAGGACGAAGGCCGCGGCGATCGCCGCCATGGATCCGTCCGCCTTCATCACCGAGGGAAGCAGGTAGGCGATGAGCAGGATGGCGACGGCGTTGGCGCCCATGCGGACGATGAACGGCATGG
>CAYILU010000127.1:0-1883 GCA_964364235.1 uncultured bacterium
CAGCGCAGCGCCTTCAACCCTACAGCGGTCGCTCGCCCGTTTTCCTGTACCGGAAGTAGTCCGCCAGGATCTGCTCGTGGTCGAAGGCAAGGGGGGACGGGAGGTTGCGCTCCGGGAACAACCGTGCGTCCGCCGCGTCGTCCCCGCCCGAAGGCGTTCCTTCCGCTTTCCCGATGTAAACCGTTGAAATCGTGTGCCGCCGGAGATCGCGGGCGGGGTCTGAATAGACGCCGAGCAGCCCTGTCAGGGTCACCCGCAGACCGGTCTCCTCCAGCGCCTCGCGGACGGCTGCATCCTGCGCCCGTTCCCCCGCGTCGATGAAACCGCCGGGCAGGGCCCACCCCGGCGGGGGGTACTTCCGACGGATCAGCACGATCCGGTCCCCCACCTCGATGATCACGTCGACCGTGGGGACGGGCGGCGCCGGTGTCAAGAGAGTTCCTCCCGCGCGGCGCAAGGCAATACGGGGGCTTCGCGCCGGATTTGTGCTATAAAATTCTATGTCAACTACCTTGGGATAAATCCCAAGGCTTGCTCTTGGCGCTCCACCGCAATCCCGGGTCTTGAAACCCGGTTTTGGTTTCATCGCGCCGAGCATTCGGCCGGCTGACTGGTCGGCCTGCCGCCCCGTGCCGGCGGACCGGCGGGGCGGAGAGAGACGAAACATGGCGATCCCGGATTACCAGCGCGGCGTTCAGGTCCGCATGCGTCCTTAGGCTGCAGGCGGGGCAGAAGAACCGCCCCCCCTGCCTTTGACCGCCGGCATGGCACCGATGGCAAGTCCGGCTGGAGAACCTGGCGTCCACCAGCACCACCTGCTTACCCTGATCTTCCGCCTTGTATCGGAGGAACCGTTCAAACTGGGAGAAAGACCACCGGTTGAACCGGTGGTTCCAGTTCCGGCCCTTCCTGCCCGAGCGAACCCGGATCTTCGAGAGATCCTCCAGTGCAAAAGTCTTCACCCCCGGCGTCGCTGCGATCGTTTTGGTTACCACGTGGTTTGCTTCGCTCTGAAACCGTTGCTCCCGACGGCGCATGTCTTTCAATTTCTTACGTGCCGACCTGGAGTGCCTTTTGGATTGCAAGCCACGCTTGTTATAAAGGAAACGCCGTTGGGCGGCGCGGATCGCCTTGCTGGTGAAGAACCGGCCGTCGGAGCAGACCGCCAGGTTCATCAAGCCCCGATCGACACCCAGGGTTTTTCCCCGGGCTATCGGTTTTACATCCGGCAGGACGAATGTAACATGGAGCCAGAAAGTCTTGCGGTCGTAGTTCAGGGTGGCCGCCTGCACCTTCCCGTTTTGCCAAACCGTGAGATGGTGTTTCGGCACTTTGACCTCACACTTGCAGCGACCCCCCAGAAGGGAAAAGGAAACCCTGCGGCCGGAAAGAGAAAATGTTCGCAGATTGTATCGAAGACCAGAAGATTTCCGTTTCTCGGGGAACCGTCGGAACTTGGTCGCCTTGATCGCTTCGGAGGCCGTGTCCCGGACGGTTTGAACCAGGGAGGACTGGAATTTTGGATAGCGGTTACGGACCTCTCGGTAGCAGGCGCGGTGCAGTTTCAACTTGTTCCAGGTCCGATCCCTGAAGGCGATTTCCACGTGGAGGTCGAAGATCTCCTTGGCCGTCCTGAGAGTTTCCAAGCCCAGCGCCTTCGGGCAGTCGACCTTGACCTTGATCGTACGCAACATGTTCATTAGAATAACGGACATGGACGGGAAATCAAGGCAAATCCGGGAAAGAAAACGCAGATTCCTCTCAGGTCCGAAGGCTGGGGTATCCCTCGCGGAAATCTAATGAATTTCGCGAATCCCGCCGCCATCTTCGTCTCTTCCTTCATCATCGCGCTCTCCGGCGCGCTGATGCCGGGGCCCCTCCTC
>CAYILU010000127.1:1983-4901 GCA_964364235.1 uncultured bacterium
TTCGTCGGCATGACGGTCTCGATGGGGCGGGGCCGCTTCTCCGACCGGGTCTACCGGGGGATCGTCGGGGTCTGCGCAGGCTTCCTCTTTTTCTTCGCACTGTCGTTCGGGGCTTTCGGCGTGAACAAGCTGTTCCGCCTGCTGTAGGCCGGAATCCATCGGAAGGAGGCCGACCATGAAGGCTGTCGTGATGGCCGGGGGGTTCGGGACGAGGCTGCGGCCGCTGACGGAAAAACTGCCGAAGCCGATGGCGTACGTCGCCAACCGCCCGATGATGGAGCACGTGGTGCGCCTCCTCGCAAAGGGGGGGATCAAGGACCTCGAGGTCCTCCTGTACTTCTACCCGGAAAAGATCATCTCCTACTTCGGGGACGGCGCCCCGTGGGGGGTGAAGATCAACTACACCGCCGCCGAGGCCGACTACGGGACCGCCGGGGCGGTCAAGAACGCGGAGGCGCAGCTCTCCGAAACGTTCCTGGTCATCAGCGCCGACATCATCACGGATTTCGATCTCCCCGCCGCGATCGAATTCCACCGGGACCGGAAAGCGGCCGTGACGATCGTCCTCACGCGGGTGCCCAATCCCCTCCAGTACGGGATCGTTCTCACGGAAGAGGACGGCCGCATCCTGCGGTTCCTGGAGAAGCCGTCCTGGGGAGAGGTGTTCTCCGATACGGTCAACACGGGGATCTACATCATCGAGCCCGAGGTGCTCTCCCTCATCCCGGACAAAAAGAATTTCGACTTCAGCAAGAACCTCTTCCCGGCGATGCTGTCCCGGGGAGACCGGCTGCTGGGGTACATCGCGGAGGGGTACTGGAAGGACGTGGGGAACCTCTCCGAGTACCTCAACGTGCACCTGGACATCCTGGCGGGAAAGGCGGCCATCGAGTTCGACGGGAAGAAAGCCGGAACCGGGAACGTCTGGATCGGCGAAAACGCCCAGGTCGATTACACCGCCGAGCTGAAGAACGTGGTCCTGGGGAGGAACTGCCGGGTCGGGCCCGGCGTGGTCGCGGAGAGCGTCGTCATCGGGGACGACTGCGTCGTGGAGGACGGGACGGTGATCCAGTCCACGGTCGTCTGGCCCCGGACGACGATCCACAAGGGCGTGCGGCTCCTCGAGAACATCATCGGATCGGACTGCCAGATCCGGGGGGGCGCTTTTCTCGCGGAGCGCGCAATCATCAGCGACCATTGCCAGATCGGGACCGGGGCGGTCGTCAAGGCGAACGTGAAGGTGTGGCCCCACAAGGTGGTCGAGGACGGCGCGGTGCTCTCCTCCTCCCTCATCTGGGGGGAGAAGTGGGCGCGGTCGCTGTTCGGCGCGTACGGCATCTACGGCCTGGCCAACCTGGAGATCTCCCCCGAGTTCGCGGCGAAGCTGGGCGCCGCCTACGCCGCAACCTTCGGGAAGAAGGTGGTCCTCTCCACCAGCCGGGACAGCCACAAGGTGTCGAGAATGATCAACCGGGCCATCATGACCGGGATGCTCTCGGTGGGGGTGGACGTCCACGACTACGGCGTGACGCCGCTGCCGGTCGTGCGGTTCCTCGCCCGCAGCCACCGGGATGAGCGCGGCGGCGTCCATGCGCGCAAGAGCCCCTTCAACCCCTCCTACGTCGACCTCAAGTTCTTCGACGACACCGGCCTGGACCTCTCGATGGGGCTCGAGAAGAACATCGAGTCGCTCTTCTTCCGGGAGGACTTCGTGCGCGCCGACATCGAGGAGACCGGGGAGATCTCCTTCCCCGTCGGCGGATTCGACATCTACGTGGACGGGTTCCTGAAGACCGTGGACGCCAAGGCGATCAAGGCCCGCGCCTTCAACGTCGTGATCGACTACTCGTACGGCTCCTCCGCGCTGATCTTCCCCCGCATCCTGGGGAAGCTGGGGGTCGAGACGGTGGCCCTCAGCGCGATGCTGGACCCCGCCAGGATCACCCGGACGCAGGAGGAGTTCGACAAGGGGCTCCACCACCTGAGCGCCATCGCCCGATCCCTGTCGGCCGACTTCGGCGTGATGCTCGACACGGGGGCGGAGAAGCTCTTCCTGATCGACGAGAAGGGCGACATCCTCCCCGATTGGGTGGCCCTCCAGGTCTTCGCCCTGCTCACGTGCCGCCAGAAGAGAAGGGGGCTGATCGGCGTGCCCGTGACCGCCTCCCGCAACATCGAGAAGATCGCGGCGAAGTTCGGGATGGATGTGGTGCGTACCCGGACGCTGCCCCGCTCCCAGATGGAGACTGCCGCAAGGGAGGGGGTTGCGTTCGTCGGCGACGGCAACGGCGGATACGTCTTCCCGCGCTTCCAGCCCGCCTTCGACGGGATGTTCGGGATCGTGAAGCTGATGGAGCTGCTCGCGGGGGAGGACCGCACCCTTTCCGACGTCCTCCGGGAGATCCTGCCGACGGCGTTCGTCCAGAGGAAGATCCCCTGCGCCTGGGAGCACAAGGGCGCCCTGATGCGCGTCCTCGCGACCCACGCCAAGGGGAAGCCCAGCCAGTTCATCGACGGCGTGAAGATCTTCCACGGCGAGGACTGGGTGCTCATCTACCCGAGCCAGGACGAGGCCTATTTCCACCTGTGCGTGGAGGCGGAGGACAAGCGGGCCGCGGAGGAGATCACGCTCCACTACGCCGACCTCTTCTCTTCCTGGAGCGCGAAGCTGTGAAGCCTTCTCCGCCGGTCCGCGTCCACGTCCTGGAGGTGGGCCCGCTCGCGGTGGGATGCTACATCGTGGAGCACGTCGCCTCCCGCAAGGCGGCGGTGATCGACCCGGGGGACGACGGCGAGGCGATCCTGGGGGAGATCGGGAGGCTCGGGGTCTCCGTGGACAGGATCCTGCTCACCCACGGCCACTTCGACCACGTGGGCGCGGTGGGCCTTCTCCGGGAAAAGACGGGGGCGAAGGTCCA